>JBILRK010000427.1:0-3078 GCA_044372705.1 Saprospira sp.
GTACCACCACGTAAGGTTACATATGCTCTGTTACCGCTTACAAAAACCGGATCGCAGGCATTAGCATGCTGAAATTCACTTACATAGGTTGGGTTTTCCGGATTTGACAGTTCATAAATAAACATGCCTGCATTGCCGCCAATAAAGAGATAGTTATTGTATGGGAAAATTGTCTCAATATTTGACCAGCTAATATTAACATTGCTTTTCTGAACAGGATTGCTAAGGTTTGAAATATCAAAGGCGTGCAGATTGCTGTTATCTACTGTATAAAGATAATCTCCATTGACAGTGAATCTAGCCATAGATCCGCCTACGCCAGCGTTAGCATCACCACTGCGACCTGAACCGCTATTGTTGCCACCTGTTGCACCTCCCTGAGACATAGTAGCAAAAACCAAATCTTCCTGCATCATTGGATTGCCCCAGCCTCCGCCGATATTTTCGCCACAAACAACATCTTCTGTAACTTCGTTTGAAATAAATGCTACACAGAGTCTTCCATTTTCATCCATACCGTAATTAGGAAAAACATTTTCATCTCGGTCTGCTAATACAGGTTGCATTGGAATTGATAAATCGATACTTAACAAGTCGATATAACTATCTGCATAGAGCATATTGCCTTTTATAGCCATATCTAGGTTGCCGTTAATTTTTATGAAACCAACATTTACAGGATTGGATGGATTGCTATTGTCGAAAAGGTGAATGCCCTCGAGCTGTTCATTTACAAGCAGATAGCTATGATATAAATAAATCTTGCCTGGGTTTTTCAATGCCCTGGCTGCTTCCATACTGATTGGCTGTCTGATTTCATCCAGCGTTTTGTAAACAGGTTCGTACTTTACATAGGTCATGCGTGTGGTACATTTGTCTTTTGTACAGCTGGCTGCAAAAATGCCTAAAAGGGCAAAAAACAGTACAATCGATTTTTTCATATCAGTATAATTTTGAAAATATTTTATGCTAAAATTCATATATATAACGAAGTTAACATTATAAAAGTTGGAAACAAAAGCTTAGATATGAAAATTTAACATTTTATCCAACATATTGAAATTTTAACGTGTTGCAGTTAAAAGATGTTGTCGATTTCAAAGCACAAACCTGTCTGCCATCGCTGAACGTGATAAGAAGCATAAAACAAAATTTAACTACTTAACTATCAATTTTTTGCAGCTGTATTTATGTGCTTTTTATGTTTTTCGATAATATGAACTCTATATATTTTCTGTCTGCAAAAAGACTGTCGGGCAAATATATACTAATTCCGTTTTCGGGTTTAATGATTAACCCATTCTGAGTTTTAAATATATTTTTAATGCCCTCCCATTTTATTTCTCCATTTGAGAATGGACCTTTATGTATTATTGTTGAGTCGCTAAATTCTAATTCAATTATTTGTCCAGCAACTTTGCTGTCGAGTCTCTCTTTTAGCCACTTGTTTTTTTCGTAAAATAATTTGTAATACTCATAAATTCCTACCAAACTAAAAACAATTGGAAAGATGCCTAATATTTTATTTGTGTCATAGAAATACAAGCCAATGCCCAAAAACACCATCAAAGTCGCTAAAAATGGCTCATATTTTTTAAATTTTAAAGTAGAAACAATTTCACCATAAGCTTCTTTGTAGTATGCTTCATCTGGTATGAATGTCAAATTGAAGTTCATTTGTTGTGAATTATTTTGGCCGCTTATTTATTGTTTGATTGTCATTGTAAAATTGAAGATAGCCTACAAACTTGAGCTATATTTCATGGCAAAAGAGGTTAAATTAAAGTTAATAGTACTTTTGAAACCTTTTTGCCGTATCTTTGTTTGTAATTTTGTACGAATATATATAGAATGAGTAAGACTTTTAAATTTTTTACACTGGCTCTTGTCTGTACTGTTAGTGCAGTATCTTTTTGTTTCCTTAATTCTGTAGCAGTTCAGCAAAAAGATAGTTCCTTTTCGGCATCTTACACTGAAAAGCAAAGTGAGCAATCTGCTGGCATGGATACAGAAAATAAATTTGACAGTTTAGATATCAATAAATTTAATTCTGGAAACAAAGATAATAAAGAAAAATCACTTTTGCCTTCAGTCGAAATTTTCAAATATCTGGCACAAAAAGGTGTTGAAATGCTGCCGGTAATGAGATTGAGAGATTTTATTCCTTTATTCAATTAACATATACAATTATGAATTATCTTAAACAATTCGGCTTATTTGCTACCTTATTTGTCTTATTTACTGCTTTCGTTGCCGATAATTCAAAAACAGTGTATGAATTTACAGTTGAAGACATTACTGGAAAAAAGGTAAACCTATCAGCATACAAAGGCAAAACACTTCTAATTGTGAATGTTGCATCTAAATGCGGACTGACGCCACAATATGAAGATCTTCAGGCTTTGTATGAAAAATACAAAGATAAAGGCTTAGTAGTTTTGGGATTTCCTGCCAACAATTTCATGGGTCAGGAGCCTGGTTCTAATTCAGAGATTAACAAATTCTGCAAAGACCAATACAAGGTTAGTTTTCCAATGTTTTCCAAAATTTCGGTTCAGGGCGATAACATACATCCTTTGTATAAGTATCTTACCAACAAAAAGGAAAACGGATATGCTGATGCAGCTGTAAAATGGAATTTCCAAAAATTCCTTATAAGCCCCGATGGAAAGCTCGTTGATGTCATTACACCAAGAGAAAAGGTGAAGGATGCAGATGTAGAAAAGAGAATTACAAAGTACTTAAAGTAATTCCCAAGCTAAGTTTTATTTTCTTCGAATTTTACCATCTTCCTCAATTTCAATCGCAGTTCCAGGAAAGTCAAGTTTAGTCAACTCTTTGAGATGCTTGATTGCTAATCCAGTAGAATCGTATCTTGGCATACCTTTGTCAATTTGTTTTATTGGAATTGCTTTCGCTTCCAGAAATTCTCCTTTTTTATTGATGGCTACTTGCATGAGTGGGGCATGACGTACCATTACATGTGATCCAAAAGGACCATAGGTGCAAAAATTACCTAAACTGTACATGATAAACTTATCTTTATACAGTTCAACCGCCCTTGTAACATGCGGGCCA
>JBILRK010000428.1:0-3074 GCA_044372705.1 Saprospira sp.
TTGATAAAACTATCCAACCTTTAATATATCCTTTCAGTAATCGTGTTAATGTATGTTTCCCAAAATAATTTGGCCAATGTTCAATTTCAAATTTCATAGATTTTTTTCAATTTTTGTTTGTTAACGGTTTCGGGCTTGGCGAAGGTTGCGATTTTCACCATCCCGAATGCTTTCGGGATTGATCCGGAGAACCAAACTTTGATTTACCACGATCCCGATAGCTATCGGGATGTCTGCGGAGCACTGAACCGCTCTCGTCAGCAAGGAGACCAAACCCGTGTTATGTGCTGCCTTTATACTCACTGTTTTATCAGCTTCAAGGTTTGTTTATTGTAATTTTCAGTTACTGTCAAGAAGTAAATTCCATTTGTTAAATATGAAAAGTCCTGTTGTTGTATTTGTGTCCCTGACCAGATTGTTTGTCCGAACATATTTGTCAAAAAGTAATTTTCAGTCCCAATTGCACCTTTTATGCTTATTTTATTCTCAAAAGGGTTAGGGAAAACAACTAAGTTTTGATTTTTATTTTCTATATTTTCTAAACCCACTGACAGCCCACAAGGATCAGCAAAAAAATCAAGTGTTGCAGCGTTGTAATCACTGTAAAAACTATGTTCTGCATTGGATGCCCCAATTTGAGAAACCATACCTGTTATACCATTATTGATAAAACTGACTATAGTTGGGTAAGCACTTGGATTAGCCGTTACATTTGTTTGTATTAAACTTGAGTTAAGTGCATATCCATCAACATCTATTTGATTGTTTGCAACAAGTTCATCGAATATTAAAATAGAATTTGCCACTGAAATTCCAGGCACTCGCGCAAATCTTTCTGGGTAAATAGGTTGACGGTCGTTTTCATACAAATCATTGCAAATTCCTCTTGATTGAAGTTCGGCAACATTAGCCATTGCCTGTTGAAGTCCAATAGGGTAGTTGTAAGAAGGATTGTCATCATATCTGGCAAGTCTGTATGCAAAAGGACTTAGTCTTACATCAAAACCTGTATTTTGGGCTCTTGAACAATAGCCTAGTCCGGTAAAGTTCCAGATGTAAGAAACAGCAGCAGAAAAGTTTGAACCTGCGCTCATTCCTATTGAAAATCTCGGTGTGCTTGCGGTTATCCAACCACGGTTAATGAATTCCACAGTTATTTTTTTGATGTTTCTATAATCAACATTGTTGATGGTATCAATCGGCTGTGTCATAAATCTTCTTCCGCCATCTCCGTCAATATCCTGGTTTAAAGTAACCTCCTCTGCATCCATTGAAACTACTGCATAACCTCTAGCAATTGCGGCATTGGTGAAACTTCTGTTTTCCACGCCATAAATAAAGTTTTCAGCACTACCCCCTGTTCCGTGAAAAAGGTAAACAATACCTATTGGATTGGGAGGAAAATAGTAATATACATTAAATGGATTATTAAGCCCTTGCATAAGCTCGTAAGTGATTGAATACGCAGGCATATTATCAATTACGGCTGTAACAGAAATGTTCTGACTTGGCATAGTCAAGATTGTATGCCATTCTTTGGGTCGATGTAACGAAGCAACATCTCCAGTCCATTGACCGAATGTTTTTGTGCTGTCGTATGCAACACTCCAAATGTGGACTGTGTCACCAGCTTGATAAGTTCCTGAGCCGTAACCATTGTTTACGGTCAGATTAAATGTTTGGGCAAAAACGCTTATCGTTAAAAACAATGCCCCGATTGCAAGAGTTAAATTTTTCATTTTGTCTGTTTTGAGATTTTATTTGCTATTGAAAACACTGAATTAAAAAAGTTTTTAAAGGCTCTGTAATTTCCGTTTCATTTGGTGCTCCTATTGCTCTATTAATCCCGTTATGGTCATATTGACTTCCGTCTACTACTGAAGCATTTACTCCAATGGATTGCAACTTGTCTATAAAAGCTAATGAGTTTGCAGTTTTCTTTGCCGAACCACATTTTGCAATAAAAAATCTTGGGTAATTCGTTCCTGAAAATAAATGATTAATTGGTGAAGCTTCATTTAAAATCATAGGGTCTGTTCCAAAGGCGTTCCTATATAAATCTAAGTCTGCTTCCTCAATTCTTTGAGAAACATCATAGCCCTCTGTATCAATAGACGCTATTCCTTTTATTGCATTTAATGGAATGTTTCTCGCTGGTAAAAATAAATTACTTGTGCCTGTCAAAGAAACTAGATGTGCACCTGCACTATGCCCCAAGAGAACAATTTTTTCTTTTATGCCTCCATAGTTTGCGATACTGTCATAAACCCATTTTACTGCATCTGCAACATCATTATTGTGAATGGGATATCTAATACTATTAGGGTCATATGAACCTGGATAGGGCCTTAATCGATAGTTAACGCTTATAAGAATGTAACCCATTTCAGAACAAAGGTGTAATTTGTTATTTAACCTCTCAGATTTGTCTCCTTTTCTCCAACCGCCACCGTGAACCCATATTACAACAGGTTTGTTGGCAATTGTATCTCCAAAGTGATAAATGTCAATACTTAATAGATTTGGGTCAATTCCTGAAATACTTTTATATTGAACTGTTTCAACTAAATAATTACTCGGAGGGCTTGGATAATAATCAGGGTCTTCAAATTTTTCTTTATCACACCCAATTAATACAAGCATTATGCTTATTATAAAATACATACTTCTCATTTTTCCGTTCTTTTTAGGTTAGACGTTTTCATTGGCAAAAGGTTTAATAGGGTTGCACATAACAGCTGTGTTTGCGCAACTTATCCCCAACTTGCGCAAATACTCCATATATATTCAACACAAAATTTAAAAAAATAGGCTAAACAGCGCTTAAAATCCTATTTACAAATATAATGTACCACAACTAAACGAAAAAAATATACGAAGGAGATTTTTTAATTCCTTTAGTCTTGATAATAGTGCTATTCAATCAAAAAAAGCCCCAAAAACAAAGAAGAGGACCGAAGTCCTCTCTGTATATCTCTAATCATTATTTTCAATTGCCTACTTATTTTTTTATAAATATCTGATGTGCTGTTTGATTAGCTCCATACACTTTTATAAAATAAACTCCAGGATTG
>JBILRK010000430.1:0-3068 GCA_044372705.1 Saprospira sp.
CCATTTTTTACAACGAAGACAGTCAAAATATTTCTTTTCAGACTGGAGGGGCAATTGTTTATGATTCAGATCCGGAAAAAGAATATGAAGAATGCCTGCTCAAGGCAAAAGCCATGTTGCTGGCTTTGGATGCTAATCTGACCTATTGATTTGAAATCCACCGAAGCATGCGAAAAATCAATTATTTATGGAAACAAGGCCTACAATTAAAATAAAACTCAATACGACTGATAAAATCGTAGAGGCATTAGGTTGGATGGCAATAACTATTTTTTGGGTTGTAATAATTAGGAATTATGCTCAACTGCCTGATGAAATTCCTACTCATTTTAATTTTGCCGGAGAAGTCGATGCCTACGGAACTAAAGTTAATATCCTGGCCTTACCGATAATTGCTTCGGTTTTATTTCTTGGACTTAGCGTTTTGAATAAATTTCCCCGGTTTTTTAACTATCCTGTCCCTATAACAGAAGCAAATGCTGAAAAACAATATAAGGCAGCAACAAGACTTTTGAGGTATTTGAAATTGATAGTAGTACTTGTTTTTGAAATGATTGCTTTTGTAACCCTAAAAGAAGCTGTGGGCAGTTCAGAAGCCTATGCTCTATGGTTGTTGCCACTAATATTGGGGATGGTTTTAATTCCAGTCATTTTTTATATGGCATTTGTGCTAAGGAAAACTGGAAAATAGCGCTGAGAAACATTATTTGTAAACAGAGCTTTATCAGTGTCTGATTAGTTATTGAAAAACTTAGGCTTTCGACATTTGGAAAAATTCTACAGCTTCCTCCATGTTGTTTACCACAGTAAAAGTATTGTGCAGTCTTGTTACAAGCAACAATTGTTTGGTGTTTTCAGAAATGCCACAAAGTACAGCATCGCCACCTGCGCTCCTTAAACGGGTAAGCATTGAGATAAGAATAGACAGGCCTATACTGTTTATATATTCTACCTTGCTTAAGTCAATGATAAATTTGACTTTTCCCTCAATAATAAAAGCATTAACAGCCTCGGTGATTTCTTTTTGTTCATCAGGATTCCAAAGGTTATCTGCGCTGAAAATTTTTATATCATTCAAATCCGAAAAAAAGTAGGCCATTTATTTAGTATATTTTTTGACTATTTTGTGTCTAATAATTGTAATTGAGGGTGAATTTTTATTCACTTTTTCTTCTCTCTTCCTTCTTTGCTGTAGCCATAAAAAGTAAGAGAGTGGTGTGTAATATCAAAGTCGAGCATCTGACTAATCGTTTCTTTAATCTGTTGAATGCGCGGATCGCAGAATTCAAAAACATGTCCGGTTTCTACACAAACGGCATGATCATGCTGTTTAAAACCAAAGGATTTTTCATATTGGGCAAGGTTTTTACCAAACTGATGTTTGCGTACAAGGTCGCAGGAAACCAATAGTTCCAATGTGTTGTAAACTGTAGCTCGACTTACCCTGTAGTTTTGCGTTTTCATATGTATATAGAGAGCTTCGGCATCGAAATGATCAGTTCTCTTGTATATTTCTTCTAAAATAGCAAAACGCTCCGGTGTCTTTCTAAGTCCGTTTTTTTCGAGATAGGTTGAAAAAATTTTCATTACCTCTTCTACAATTTGCTCTTCTTTTTTATTACTGGCCATGTTTTTTTTAATTTAAAATAGATTTCCTGAAAGGTAAAAATACTATTATTTACAAAATTAACTAAAGTCCTTCAATTTCAATCAATTTTTTTAGTTGCCTCTGAAAAATCTTTCATTTCTCGCTAAAAATCACCAAATTTGCTAATCTATAAGATAATTTATAAATTAGTTTTTATCAATCAAACAATTATGAGAAAATACAGCAGCATTCCATCCGAACTATTTGCTTCGAACCGCAAGCGTTTTACAGAAAAAATGAAGCCCAATTCAATTGCAATTTTTCATGCTGCCGATTTATTGACCCGTAACGGGGACTGTTTTTTCCCTTTTCGTCAAAATTCAGATGTTTTCTACCTGAGTGGCCTCGATCAGGAAGAGACAGTTTTGGTTCTATATCCAGATTGCCCAAAAGGCAAGGACTACGAAGCTGTCATTTTTACTAAACAGACCAACGATTATATCAAGGTTTGGGAAGGATATAAATATACAAAGGAAGATGCCTCACAAGTATCAGCTATTCCAACCGTGCTCTGGCTCGATTCTATGCCTGCACTTTTGAATGAAATGATTCTACTTGCTGACAATGTTTATCTGAATGCTAATGAAAATGACAGAGCTTCAGGGCAGGTGCCTGTTCGCGACGAAAGATTGGCTTTGGAATTGAAAGCAAAGTACCCTGCGCATAATTTTGTACGTTCGGCGCCAATCATGAAGAAGCTTCGGATGATAAAATCAACATTCGAAATTGAAATCATGCAAAAGGCATGCGATATTACTGAAAAAGCTTTCAGAAGGGTGTTGTCAAATACCAAAGCGGGCATGATGGAATATGAAGTCGAAGCCGATATCATTTATGAATTCATTAGAAATGGGGCAGGAGGGCATGCTTATACACCTATCATAGCATCTGGACCCAATGCCTGCGTATTGCACTACAATAACAATAGTGAACCGCTAATTGATGGAGATCTCTTGTTGATGGATTTTGGTGCAGAATATGCCAATTACGCCGCCGATTTATCGAGAACTATTCCGGTAAATGGTCGCTTTACCAAAAGACAAAGAGCGGTCTATGATGCGGTGCTCCGTGTTAAAACTGCTGCTGAAAAAATGCTGGTTCCGGGCAATAAACTCATGGACTATCATAAAGAAGTAGGAAAAGTTATGGAGGGCGAACTTCTTGAATTGGGACTCATTACTAAAGAGGATATTGCCAATCAGAAAGCCGACTGGCCAGCTTACAAGAAATATTTTATGCACGGTACCTCACACCACTTGGGTCTCGATGTGCATGATCTCTGCGAGCGTTATTCTGCCGTTGAAGTGGGAATGGTCTTTACCTGCGAACCTGGGATTTACATACCAGAAGAAGGCATCGGTATCAGAATCGAGGATGATATTCTCATTACAGAAAATGGCACCTTTAACCTCATGAGAAA
>JBILRK010000015.1:0-11717 GCA_044372705.1 Saprospira sp.
TTGGAAAATTACAGAATTTTGGATGCCTTTCGTTGTTGGAACTATTTTCTTACCGCTTATAATTTTGTGCGTTTGGATGCTTGAAAAAATACCAAAACCTTCAGAAGAAGATATAGTATCAAGATCACCCAGAATTAGTCTTAATGCAGAAAAAAGAAAGGCACTATTTATTTCATATGCTCCAGGTCTTATAGCAATACTCTTAGCTAATATGTTACTGACAGTATGTAGAGATATAAAAGACAACTTTCTGGTAGAAATATTTAAATCTATTGGGCTATCTACAAACATTTCGATTTATACTCAAACTGAAACTATCGTAGGTATAACTGTTCTTTTGTTACTATCAATGCTTGTTTTTGTTCAAAAAAACAAAAAAGCATTCTTTATAATTCATCTGATCATGTTATTAGGTATTTCTTTAATGTTTATTGCTGCCTTATTTATTCAATATAAAATAGCAGATACATTTACATTAGTTATTTTACATGGTATTGGATTGTACTCTGCTTATATCGTTTTTCAAAGCCTCTATTTTGAGCGCTTTATTGCAACTTTTAAAATAGCAGGCAATGTTGGTTTCTTAATTTATTTATCAGATTTTGTAGGTTATTTGGGTAGCTGTTTTATTTTGATTCTCAAAGAATTTTCTGGTTTTTCAACCAACTGGGCACAGTTTTTTATTCTTTTAAGTTATATTGTATCTGCATTTGGTATTATTTCTGTTTTATTAGCAATGTTTTATTTTAATAAAAAATCTTCTTTATCAACTCATTTATGAATGAAGTAAAATATGATTTAGCCATAATAGGTGCTGGTATATTAGGTATATCTCATGCGCTTCATGCCTTAAATAAAGGCTTAAAAGTTGCACTTTTCGAAAGACATCAAAAAGCACAATCATCTACTGTTCGAAACTTTGGACAGGTTGTACCTTCAGGAATGAATACCAAATGGCAATTATATGGAAGGAAGAGTTTAGAAATTTATAAAAATATTCAATCTAAATTAGATATAGGTGTTAAACAAAATGGAAGTATTTATATAGCTTCTAATGAGGAAGAAATTCAACTAATTGAAGAACTTCAGGCCATTAATAAAGTGAATGATTATAATTCTGTCTTACTTTCAAAAGAAGCTTGTCTAGAGAAATATCCTAATTTGAATCACGATTACTGTAAAGCGGGACTATTTTTTCCTGATGAATTATCTGTAGATCCTACTATTATGATTCATCGAGTGCTCGAATATTTAAAATTGAATCAAAATTTTAGTTTTTTTCCAAATACACTCATTAAAGAGATTGATAGCACTTCAGATTCATGTCTATTAAACGACAGTTTAAATAAAACTTATAAAGCCTCAATTAGTATCGTGTGCTCAGGTGCAGAATTTGAACAGTTATATTTTAAAGAATTTTACGAAAGTGACATTGAGCTGGTAAAACTTCAAATGTTACGTCTAAAACCCCAAAGTGAAATTAAAATACCCGGAAATATTCTTACAGGACTTACAATCAGACGTTACGAAAGTTTTTATGATTGCCCTTCATTTAGAACAATAAAAGATAATGAAGAAAAAAATAGTTTCTGGAAACAATGGGGAATTCATATACTTTTCAAACAGGAGTCAGATGGCAGTATTATCCTAGGAGATTCTCACGAATACGCAGATGTTAATCAAAAAGATGGGATAGACTTCTACCTAAGAGATTCAATAAGTGAATACTTTTTACAAGAAGCCAAAAAAATTATGCATCTTGAACATTGGAATATTGACAATCAATGGTTAGGTGTTTATTCGCAATGTAAAGAAAATGATATTTACTATAAAATCATTGACAACAAAGTTCACATAATTACTGGAATAGGGGGAAAAGGAATGACTGCTAGTCCTGGTTATGCTTTTGAAAATATCAACAAAATATTTGCTTCTTAAATTAGAACTTATGAATATAAAAATGGTCGTTCTCGATATGGCAGGTACAACTGTTGATGAAGACAATGTTGTATATAAAACCCTGCATAAATCAATTAAAAATTCCGGTTTCGATATTAGTTATCAATTTGTATTAGATCACGGTGCTGGAAAAGAAAAATTGCAGGCACTAAAAGATATTATGGATCAGGCTAATATAATTTCCTATCCACTAAATGAAATCTACAGTTTATTCTTAAAACTACTCAACAGGGAGTATGAT
Organism: Saprospira sp.; assembly: GCA_044372705.1. Taxonomy (GTDB): domain Bacteria; phylum Bacteroidota; class Bacteroidia; order Chitinophagales; family Saprospiraceae; genus Saprospira. Next base: position 2,201 of record JBILRK010000015.1, read on the forward strand.
AATCTTGAATTTAAAGCACAACCTTATGCCCTTGAATTGTTTCAAAATCTGAAAGACAAGAATATTAAAGTTATCTTAAATACAGGTTATAATCAAGAGACTGCAAATAAAATATTAGAAAAGTTAAATTGGACTATCGGTAATGAAATTGATGCACTTATTACTGCCTCTCAGGTAACAAATGCAAGACCAGCCCCCGATATGATATTCTTAGCAAGAGACATGTTTTCAATAAAAAATGCTAATGAGATTGCTAAAGTAGGCGATAGTATAATTGATATACAGGAAGGAAAAAATGCAGGTTGCGCATTAAACATAGGAGTTCTTACGGGTGCACATAATAAAGATCAGTTATCAACAGCTTCACCCGATCTAATTATTCATAATCTTTCAGAACTATTTAATATTTTCTAGATATAACAAAATTACCCTTTTCTTCCCTTAAACCCATCAATTTGATGGGTTTTTTCGTTATTATTGTCATTAGAATTATATATAATGAAATTGATAGTCTTTTTAATAGCATTATTTTCCATTTGTAATTCATACGCTCAAATGTATGAAAAAGGACAACTATTGGTTGAGTTTAAACATAACGCTGATATTCGTTCTTTTATTCAGAAATATTCCATAATTGAAACAAAACCAACACATCTAAAAATATCGGAAAAAATAATTCCAAATATGAATTACTATATTTTGGAGTTTGATGACAATATTTCGGAGTTATACTTTTTAGAATACATTGATAATGATAAAGATATAAAATTAGTACAACTTAATCACAAACTTAGTTTACGCTCAACCATCCCAAATGATCCCCAATTTCCTACCCAATGGCAATATGTCAATACAGGGCAAGGTGGCGGAACAATCGGTATGGACCTAGATACAGAACAGGCCTGGGATTTAGCTACAGGCGGACTTACTGCTGCCAATGATACCATTGTTGTAGCTGTCATTGATGATGGCGCCAATATAAATCATCCCGATTTACAACAAAACATTTGGACAAATTGGCGTGAGATTCCCAACAATAATGTTGATGATGATAACAACGGGTATATAGACGATTACCTTGGTTGGAATACAAATACCCTGGATGATAATGTCAATTTGAACGGTGCCGGACCACATGGAACCGCTGTTGCTGGAATTATAGGAGCGGTTGGAAATAATAATTTAGGAGTTAGCGGAGTAAATTGGAAGGTAAAACTCATGCTTATTCGAAATAATTTTAATACAACAGAGGCTAATGTGTTAGCTTCTTATGGTTATGCACTCACACAAAGGAAAAAGTATAATGAAACCAATGGGAGAGAGGGTTCCTTTGTAGTTGTGACTAATGCATCCTGGGGTGTTGATAATGCTTTTCCTGCGCAGGCGCCAATTTGGTGTTCATTTTATGATACCTTGGGTAAATATGGTATTCTTAATGTTGCCTCTACAAGTAACAATAATGTAAATGTAGATACACAGGGCGATTTACCCACAACTTGTCCGAGTGATTATCTTATCGGCGTAACAAACCTTAATCGTTTTGGTACCCGAAATGGTGGATTTGGGCAACAGAACATCGATTTAGGTGCTTTTGGAGATGGTGTTTTTACCTTAAACTTTAATAATTATGCAAGTTTTGGCGGTACATCTGCTGCAACACCTCATGTATCTGGAACTGTTGCACTTGCCTATGCAGCTGCCTGTGGAGAATTTATGAGCCTGGCTAGACTTTATCCAAATCAGGCTGCATTGTGGATGAAAGATGCCATAATTAATGGTGTTCGACCTAATTCTATCTTGAGTGGTTCAACCTTTAGTGGCGGACAATTAAATATGTTTAATACTTTAGTGGAGATTCAAAATGCCTGTCCGCTCGATAGTTGTTTTGCGCCATATGGTTTAAATATTTATTCAATAACAGATTCCAATGTAATTATTGATTGGGCTGGAGGTCAGGACAGCGCATGTTTAAGAATACGATATATAAACACACAAAATTGGATAGATTCAATTATAACGAATCAATATTCTTATGTATTTAATAATCTTTCGAGTTGTAAGGAATATGAAGTTTTTGTTAGTGGCTTTTGCAATGGTTCAATCGGCAACAGTGAACGTATAAATTTTCAAACGCAAGGATGTTGTAGTGTTCCATCAGAGATAATTCAAAATAATGCTACAGCTTTTTCCGCACAGATTATTTGGAATGGACCTTTAATCAATTCTTCTTATAATCTGCGTTGGAGGCTATATGGACAAGCAGCCTGGAATTTTAGCAACGCAAATATTAACAACTATCAGTTTATAAATCTCAGTCCCTGTTCAATTTATGAATTGCAAGTTCGCTCAGATTGTGGAGACACGCTTAGTGCTTACTCTAACAGTTTTATTTTTTCTACATCAGGTTGTAATAGTTGTGGACAAACTTCTTATTGTTCTATGTCAGGTACAACAACAGATTTCGATTGGATTGAATCTTTTAGATTGGCAAATTATAGGAATATCTCTGGAGAAAGCACTGGATATGAACTGTTCGATACCATTATTCAAACCCTTTCTGCTGGTGAAACAGTTGATTTCTCTATTGAACAGGGAAACAATTTTCAGGAAGCTGTCAGAATTTGGATAGACCTTAATAGAGATAATGATTTTAACGATTTAGATGAAAAAGTCTTTGAAGGAATCTTAAATTTTACAGATAGTATATCTGGTCTTATTAATATTCCCGCCAATGCAAGCCCTGGTGTAACCCGTATGCGTGTTGCGCTTCAATGGTCAACATATCCAACACTATGTACACAATATCAGAATGGAGAAACAGAAGACTATTGCTTAAGAATTTTACCAAATACTGCTGTATTAAATAATGATGATTTGAATAATACTTTTATTTACCCTAATCCAACCTCAGATTATATTCAAATTGATAATATTCCTTATGATTTTACTGAAATAAAAATTCTCGATATTACAGGTAAATTATTATTATACACAAAAAATAATAATAATTCAATTAATATAAAAATGCCCGACAACACTGTATCGGGCACCTATTTTATAAAGTTAATTTCTAAAAATAAATCAATTATAAAAAAATTGATATACAATAAAAATTAATTTCTATTTCTGAACATTTCAAATCTTGTCGGACTGATTCTTTGCGGAAAATAATTATTATTTCTATCCGTATCAGCTGTCTCTAAAAAGGGATCTAATATAAATTCCTTTACAGGTTTTTCGGTAAGAAAAACTTTGTTTACCTCTTCGGCATTAAACCTCCAAATTTCAGCAGGGATAAATTCTACTTTTGAACTACCATCTTCAAAAACCAATTTAATAATGATGGGCATTACAAGCCCGCCAATATTTTTGAATTTTATTTCATAGTAGTTGTACTCTTTCTTGATAATTTCCTTGTCTATTTCACTTAGTTTTGATACAGCATTTTTATACTTTGTTTTTTCTTCCTCTGTAACACGGTATTTATCCCGATCGTTGTATACATCTTTTAATGCTGGATTTTTTTCCATAAGGGTTTCCTTTATAGATTCTTTATTTCTTTTTTCAGAAATGTATTCGGGTTCTTTCGAATCCCAAACTTTTTGTAAACTCATTTCTTTTTCAGGATCCATGCTATTAACCCTGTACCATTTTATTTCATCCAAAGCAATATCAACATGATCGATTCCATAAAACCATCCACGCCAAAACCAGTCGAGGTCAACACCTGATGCATCTTCCATTGATCTAAAAAAGTCGCCAGGAGTAGGGTGTTTAAATTTCCACCTGTTTGAATATTCTTTAAAAGCATGATCGAACAATTCACGGCCCATAATAGTTTCGCGTAAAATATTCAAAGCAGTAGCAGGTTTTCCATAAGCATTATTTCCAAATTGGATAAGAGACTCCGAATTTGTCATAATGGGCTCAAGACCATTTTTATCTCCCGACATATATTCTACAATATTTGGAGCTGGACCACGACGAACCGGATAATCTCTTTCCCATTCATCTTCTGCCAGATATTGTAAAAATGAATTTAGTCCTTCGTCCATCCAGGTCCACTGTCTTTCATCCGAATTGACAATCATAGGAAAATAATTATGTCCCACTTCGTGAATTATCACACTGATCATACCGTATTTAATTCTTTCGGGATATGTACCATCTGCACGTGGTCTGCCAAAATTAAAACAGATCATTGGATATTCCATTCCTGTAAAATTCGCATGACTCGAAATAGCAACAGGGTAGGGGTAATCGAAAGTATATTTCGAGTACACTTTCAAAGTATGAACAACAGCCCGAGTAGAATATTTATCCCACAGACCCATACATTCTTTTGGGTAATATGAAATAGCCATAACAGTTCTGTCTCCAAATTTTACACCCTGAGCATCCCATATTAATTTACGCGAAGCAACAAAAGCGCAATCTCTCACATTTTGTGCTTTAAAATGCCAGGTCTTTGTTCCCTTACCTTTTTTCTTTTCATTTTCTGCAGCTTCCTTATCGGTAATGATCATAACTGGAGCTTCAGCTGTTTTTGCTTTTTCTATTCTATCGAAGTGCTCTTTTTTTAATACTTCCTTAGAATTTTGTAATTCTCCACTTGCACCTACAACAAAATCTTCGGGCACCGTAACATATAAATTAAAATCACCAAAACTCAAAGTAAATTCACCTCTACCTAAAAACTGTTTATGTTGCCATCCCATCACTTCGTTGTATGCACACATGCGAGGGTAAAATTGCGCTATACTATAAATATAGTTACTATCTTCTGGATAAAATTCATAACCACTTCGAGCACCTGTTTCTAATCCGTTTACAATATTAAACCACCATTTTACAGAGAATGATATACTGGCACCTGGTTTAAGTGGAGTAGCCAAATCTATTCTCATCATAGTTTTATTAACCGTAAAATTTAGAGGCGTTCCGTTTTTAGATTTTACTTCTTCTATCTTAAAACCTCCGTCAAATTTTTCATGCAAAGAATAGAGTTGTTGAATTCCATTTTTCGGATCCAATTTTTTTGTTGAAGTTAATGTTTGGTCTGAATCATCCTCAAAAAGATTCTGGTCTAATTGAAGCCAAAGGTAGGTGAGAACGTCTGGCGAATTATTATAATAGGTAATCGTTTCATCACCATAAATTCTTTGTTTCTCATCATCCAATTTTACCCGAATTTCATAGTCAGCTTTCTGTTGCCAATATTCATGTCCGGGTGCGCCGGCTGCATTATGATACTGATTTGGTGTTGGTAATTCTTCTTCGAGCTGTTTAAATTTTTCGAATCCTCTATTTTGAGCAGCTAAAATATTGCTAAAAGCAATCGTAATTATGAAAATTAATACACGAATTATTGTGTTCATACAAGCTTTTTTATTAGATTTTATTTTGGTTTAGATTTTAATATAACGCACAAAGGTACTGAATGTTCGATTTTATTTAATTCTAAAGGCGAATGATTTTAGTATACAAAAAAGTGATGTAATCTATTGAATAATATATATTTATAAATTAAAAAATTGCTAAATATTTCTCTTTTTAGACTTATTCATAGCCTAAAAATGCAGCCATTTTTTCCAAAAGCATCAAAAATGACAAAGATGCAATAGCTCCGGAAATAAAAATTGACCAATCTCTGGGTTGTTTTCTTAAAATTTCAAGAAAAACAAAATTAAAAAATAGGAAAATTCCTAAAATGCCAATTTGCCCAATTTCAAGTCCAATGTTAAAAGCAGTCAATGGCATTAATAAAGTTTCATTTTCAACTAATGTAGCTTTTAAAAAATTAGAAAAGCCTAGACCATGTATCAACCCAAAGCCTAATATGATGAAATAATTCACTATATGCTTTCTTGACCCTGTGTTTTGGAAGCCAATATTATTCTCTAAAGGTTTATTAATATTAAGCAGACAAGTTGTGAAAATACTTAAAGGAATTAAAAACTCAATAAAAGAGGCATTAACAGAAATAATATTTAGCATCGACAAAGCTAATGCAACAGAATGTCCAACAGTAAATGCTGTAACTAAAACCAATAAACTTTTCCATTCTCTCAATCGATAATTTGCACTCATTGCAAGAATAAAAAGGATATGATCATAGCCCAAAGGGTCTGTAATATGCTCAAGACCCAAATTTAAATAAAGTCCAAAATTCATTATTCTAAAGTATTGGCTGTATTTTTGCAATTATAATAGTTAGACAATGTAATTTTACAATTATTTTATCAAAATTCGCTATCAATGCTTGTTTTATTGACAAAAAGCCTCATTTTTTCGATGCTTTTAAGTTCGGGAATGATTCAAAACATACACCCGATTTACATTAGTAATACAGAAATTAAATATAACAGCTCTACCGAAACTTATCAATTATCTGTAAAAATTTTTGCTGACGACCTTGAAAAAGTCTTAGAGAAAAAATACAATGAGAATATAGAACTTGCTACAGATAGGGAACATCCTAAAATAAAACAATATTTACTCGAGTATCTAAAGAGCAACCTTTTAATTTATGCCGACAATAAAGACTTAGCTTATTCTTATATAGGACATGAATCTGGAGACAAATCTGAAATGTTTGCTATGTTTATTTACTTAGAGACTAAAAAATGTAAAAAATCTAGTAAGATTAAGATAAAGAATTCAATTTTATTAAAGGAAATAAGCACACAGTTGAATTTTATATCTTTTTATACCTCAAACGGAATAAAAAAACAAATTTGTAGGAAAGGAGACGAAACCAAAACTCTCAATTAAACTGTTCCACGTGGAACAAAATATATAAGTTTGCTTTGTCTTTTTAAAACAATGTTCCACGTGGAACTTTCATAAAAAAGAATTTAATGATTAGTAATCGACAATTGTTTCTTCGACACCTGGCACAAACTAGCGATGCCCCTTTGGCATTGGAAATTGAAAAGGCTGAAGGGCTTTATCTTTATGACACAGAGGGTAGAAAATACATCGATCTCATTTCTGGAATAGCGGTCAGCAATCTGGGGCATAGGCATCCTAATGTGTTGAAAGCGATTTCAGAACAAAGTGAAAAATACCTTCACACCTTAGTTTATGGCGAGTTTGTATTATCGCCACAGGTGAAACTAGCCGCAAAACTTGCTGAGTTGCTTCCTGAAAGTCTTAATTGTTCTTATTTAGTAAATTCTGGTGCTGAAGCCACAGAAGGTGCAATAAAATTGGCAAAAAGATATACAGGAAGAAAAAATTTAGTTTCTTTTAAAAATGCTTATCACGGAAGTACAAATGGAGCATTAAGCTTGATGAGTGATGAGTACTTTACGGCAGCATATCGGCCATTGCTTCCAGGTGTAAGACATTTGGATTTTAATAATTTTGAGAACCTGAATAGTATAGATGAAACTTGTGCGGCAGTTATTGTTGAACCAATCAGGGCAGAGGGTGGGGTAGAACTACCTGTAGAAAATTATCTTCAGGCACTGAGAGATAGATGCGATGAAACGGGAACCCTTTTAATTTTTGATGAAATACAGGTAGGATGCGGTAGAACCGGAAAAATGTTTGCTTTTGAACATTATAATGTTGTCCCAGATATTCTGCTTCTTGCAAAAGGCTTCGGAGGAGGCATGCCAATCGGTGCCTTTATAAGTAGTAAGGAAATTATGCACGCGCTATCTCATGACCCTGTACTAGGTCATCTTACTACCTTTGGCGGTCATCCACTTTGTGCTGCTGCTGCCCTTGCAACGATGACAACCCTACAAAATAATTATGAAGATTTAATTGCTACAGTCCCTCATAAAGAAAAACTATTCAAAAGTCTTTTAAAACCTAATTCAAAAATTAGAGAAATAAGAAGTTCCGGTTTGTTTATGGCATTGCAGTTAGATAATTTTGATCAATTAAGTAAAGTAATAAGAAGTTGTATCGACAAAGGACTAATAACAGATTGGTTTCTTTTTAATTCCTCTGCTATGCGTATTGCTCCTCCATTAATAATAACCGAGGAGGAAATTAAAAGAGCATGTGAAATAATCAGTGAGTCCATTAATCAATTTTAACAATTAAAATCAGTTAAGACAATGAAAAATATAAGCGATTATATAAGGTTGCGTAAATCGATTTATCCTGAACAATTTAGTACTGAAGAGATAAAACGAGAACATATTCTACAATTACTCGAAAATGCAAATTATGCTCCCACGCACAAATTGACACAACCATGGAGGTTTAAGATTGTATCAGGTTCCAAAAAAACAGAACTAGGAATAATACTTGCCGAACAAATGAAATTAAAGACAGCACCTGAATTATTTTCCGAAGCTACTTACAATAAATTGAAAACCCGTCCCGAAAAAAGTTCACACGTAATTGCTGTGTGTATGTATCGCGACCCAAAAGAAAGTTTGCCCGAATGGGAGGAGCTTGCGGCAGTTTCAATGGCAGTACAAAACATTTGGCTCAGTGCGGCAGAATTTGGTATCGGTATGTATTGGGCAACGCCAAAACCTAGTTCAAGTGAAGCGGTCGCGTCCTTCTTAAAATTGGATTCTAATGAAAGATGCCTGGGTTTTTTATACCTTGGATATGCTGAAACAAATCCAGACCAAAAAGCAGTTAGAACGCCAATTGAAGATAAAACTATGTGGTTGTAATTGATTGTCAAATGATTAAATAAAAAGTCTATTATGAAATTCCTAGCAATTTTAACATTTCTTATCCTTATAATATTTTCAGGAAATATATGTCATGCACAGCAGATTCAAATAAATGTGGACAATCCTATTGTAAAAACATTTATTAAAAAAGCCCTAGCTGAATATATACCCAAAGTGACAAAATATAATGAAAAGGTTCAAGATATTCAGTTTGAAACAACTCAAAAAACAGAAGAATTTACTGCTTTGAAAGGTACTGTATTGTTTGCAAACCAAAAGGCTATGCTCGGAAATGGTAATTATCGTTTCAAGCTAAAAATAGGCAATAATCTGTTGAAACCTAAAATATATTCTCTTAAATTACAAACCTTTAGGATTTGGTTTATAAGATTTTATAAAACAGTAATTTAAAATTTATGCCCGGAATTTCCGGGTTTTTTAATTTTAATATTTACCAAATCTTTGAAGTTTAATAAAAAGTATTTTTCTTTGTATTTTATTAACCAAATGGTTAAATAAGAAGGTTAAATATTTAGGTTAAAGATGAACCCTACAGAAGAAAAGATTTTATTAGCGGCTGAACAGATCTTTCTCAAACATGGATATGATGGCTCGAGAATGCAGGCAATTGCCGATTTGGCAGAAATTAATAAAGCCATGTTGCATTATTATTTCAGATCCAAAGATCTTCTTTTCGAAAGAATTTTCAAGGAAAAATTCAGCAGGTTTTTTCCCGAAATTGAAGAGACTTTTCAATTAGAGATGAACTTTGTGGACAAGCTCTGCATTTTCGCAGAAAAGTATATTGATTTTCTAATCCAAAATCCATACCTGCCTCTTTTTGTGCTAAATAGCATTAATAAAAA
>JBILRK010000431.1:0-3063 GCA_044372705.1 Saprospira sp.
TTTAAACTTAATCTTGAGTTTACTCTTTACCGGCATAATTATCTTTGGTTTTTATTATACAGTATATGTTATTCTGCATCAGAAAAAACTATCTGAGATGAAAACCGATTTCCTAAATAATATGACCCATGAGTTCAAAACGCCAATTGCAACAATTTCACTTGCTACCGATGCCATCAGAAACTTAATCAAAACACAGCAACCCGAAAAAGCAGAGCGATTCATTCACATCATAAAGGAAGAAAATGAAAGAATGGATTCTCAGGTTGGCAAAGTATTACAAATGGCCCGAATCGATAAAAATGAGTTCAAACTCAACATTGAAGAAATCGATGTATTGGATATTGTTAATAGGGCAGCCGACAGGATAGCGCTCCAAATCGAAAAGAAAAACGGTTTATTAAATGTTGACTATCAAGCGAAAAATTTTGTAATTGAAGCCGATGAGACCCATTTTACCAATGTCATTCTCAACCTTTTGGACAATGCCAACAAATACTCCCCCGAGAAGCCAGAAATTTACCTGAAGGTTGTCGATGCTTCGGGTGGCATTAAAATTATTGTCGAAGACAAAGGACTGGGCATAAGCAAAGAAGCAAGAAAATATATCTTCGATAAATTTTATCGCGTCCCTACTGGTGACGTTCATGATATTAAAGGATTCGGGCTTGGATTAAGTTATGTTAAGGCAATCGTTACTGCTCATGCGGGACATATTGATGTAAAGAGCGAGCCGGGCAAAGGCAGTTCTTTCACAATTTTCTTTCCTTTAAAACACAAAAATGATTAAAAAATTTAAAACTCAAGTTTTTAAAAACTGCTAAAAAATACTTAAAAAATTTTAACATTTACATTTCGGCATATTTTTAGATGGTAAATGTTAAGAAAAAGTGCACAATAGTAAATACACTTACGTTTTAATAGTTTAAGCGTTAAGTCCCCTTAAATTAAATATAATAATTATGAGTCTTAAAAGTAAAATCCTACTCGTTGAAGATGATAGAAATTTTGGAGATGTTCTCTGTTCTTATCTCGAGATGAATGATTATGATGTTACCATTGCAACGGATGGTGAGATGGGTTTTGATACCTTCAAGAAAGATCTCTTCGACCTTTGTATCTTCGATGTAATGATGCCAAAAAAAGATGGATTTGCATTGGCAAAAGATGTAAGAGAAATCAATCAGACGGTTCCTATCATTTTTCTTACAGCAAAAACAATGAAAGAGGATGTAATCAAAGGTTTCAAATTGGGTGCCGATGATTATATTTCAAAACCATTTACTTCAGAAGAATTGCTTTATAGAATTCAGGCGGTGCTCAAACGCAGTTTAAAACCCGAAAAACAAAAACAGGAGTCAAAAGATTTTTACCTAGGTAAATATCATTTCAATTATCCTTTGCGTATTTTAAGTGTAAAAAACGAAAAAGGTGTTGATCATCAGGAAAAACTCTCACCAAAAGAAGCAGAGCTTCTTAAAATGTTTTGTCAATATAGCAACGATATTTTACCTAGAAGTCTGGCGCTGAAAGAAATTTGGGGAGATGACAATTACTTTACGGCAAGAAGTATGGATGTATTTGTGACCAAATTGCGCAAATACCTGAAATATGATGATAATATCGAAATTGTAAACATACATGGCAATGGCTTTCAATTAAGAATTAAGGAAGGCGAAGATGCCTAAACTAAATTCTGCCTTAAAAACAAAAAACAGCTGCTCGAATTAATTTTCGGCCAGCTGTTTTTTTAGGTTCTATTGTATAAATTCAATTATTCTTAAAGGGCGCAATGAGTTGAAATTTAGGAATTTCTACATCAAAAAACTCCTCAGTATCTGGCTTTTGCATTTTAAAGTATCCTTTCATAGTGCCCATATCTGTAACCAAGGGACAACCTGAAACATATTGATAACTCTGCCCGGCTTTCAAAATAGGTTGGTCGCCAACAACACCCTCTCCTTCCACTTCTCTTTCCACCGCGTTCGAATCCCATATATGCCAATAACGGCGAAGCAATTGTACGGTATGATTGCTTAAATTTTCGATTGTAATACGATAGGCAAATACGTACTCATTCTTAACCGGCTTTGAGTAGCTTGGCTGATAGATAGATTCGACGGATACTTTTATGTCATTGGTGATTGAAGTTTCCATATCTGTTTTTTTTCAGTCCCTCAACTCCTTCGCTGAGGAAAGTATTAACAATCATTTCTGCATCATTCAACGCAGTTTCCAGATCATTGTTTATGAGCGTAACATCAAATTTATTTTCGTAACCTAGTTCAATCCGTGCTCTTGCTATACGCTTTCTCAAACTTTCTTCATCCTCTGTTTTTCTGGATTTTAATCTTTCAAAAAGCACCTCGGGACTGGGAGGAGAAACAAAAACTGTGAGCGCCTCATCTCCATAAAATTTTTTGATATTGACGGCGCCTTTAACATCGATATCAAAAATAACATTTTTCCCAAGATTTTTAAGTCTTTCTATTTCGGCCTTTAAAGTCCCATAAAATTGATTTTCATACACTTCTTCATATTCTACAAAATCACCGGCCAAAACTTTTCGTTTAAACTCCTTAACTGACAGAAAATAGTAATCAAGCCCATTTACCTCTCCATATCGTTGCGAACGGGTGCAGGCGGATATTGAAAAAGCAAGATCCTCTCTTACTTTTAACAAATGTTTTACGATAGTGGTTTTCCCGGCTCCTGATGGCGCTGTAAATATAATCAATTTAGGACTGCCCATGTTTTTGGTTAATGTACTGTTTGGATACCAAAAAATAAAGATATTATTTTTTGATAATCGGCACTGCGAATTAAAACTGTTGAAGATTAAAGAATGTTGGCAAGTTGTTCTTTTATTTTATCGGCTTCGTCCTTCATCATTACAACAATGCGCTGAATTTCTGCAAAATTCGCTTTTGAGCCCAACGTATTAACTTCTCGGCCAATTTCCTGAATAATGAAATTCAATTTTTTTCCTTTATCGAGACTATCTTTTTTGTCGGCACAAACCTGTTGAAAAAAGTTACAATGTTGTAAAAGTCTGGTTTTTTC
>JBILRK010000016.1:0-11702 GCA_044372705.1 Saprospira sp.
TAAGCCCCATGTTATAGTTATCCCAGATTTCATCTACGGTACTATGAGCTTCGCCCAAGACCTCTTCACGATTGGAAGGATTGAGCAGGTCACTCAGGTTAAATGACAAACCGCCACGATAAGCCCAGAAGAAACCAAGATCTTTGATATCATCCAAAAACTTAGCCGCTGTTGGGAAGTTTGTCTCCTTGAGGATGTAAGCAATTACAGTTTTGAGGTTCTTTTTCGAAAGTAACTCATCAATGTAAGGGAGTGTTTTTGGCACAACCTGATTAAAGATGATTCTACCTACAGTAGTTTCAATACGTTTTGTGCTGTAAGTTCCATCTCCATTTGGATGCTGTACCCTTACAGTTACATAAGCATGCAACTCTACCTGACCTTCATTGTGTGCAATAATAGCCTCCTCAGCTGAGTAGAATTTACGACCCTCTCCTTTTACTATCACGCCATCAATTGATCTTTTACCCTTAGTGATATAATACAGTCCCAAAACCATATCCTGTGAAGGAAGGGTAATTGGTGTACCATTCTGAGGGTTAAGCATATTATGTGATGAAAGCATCAGAATCTGAGCTTCCAAAATGGCTTGATTACTTAGTGGTACGTGAACAGCCATCTGGTCACCGTCAAAGTCGGCGTTGAACGCTGTACATACCAATGGGTGAAGTTGAATCGCTTTTCCTTCGATAAGTTTAGGTTGGAAAGCTTGAATTGACAAACGGTGTAGTGTCGGAGCACGATTTAGCATCACCGGATGGCCTTTCAAAACATTTTCCAATATATCCCATATAATTGGATCTTTTCTGTCGACCAATTTCTTGGCAGATTTCACTGTTTTAACAATACCTCTTTCAATAAGCTTACGTATAACAAATGGCTTGAATAATTCAGCAGCCATATTTTTTGGTATACCGCACTCGTGAAGTTTTAAGGTTGGTCCAACAACAATTACGGAACGACCCGAATAATCTACACGTTTACCAAGTAGATTTTGACGGAAACGTCCTTGCTTACCTTTTAATACATCACTCAAAGACTTAAGCGCACGTCCACCCTCAGCTTTAACTGCATTTGATTTACGTGAGTTGTCAAAAAGTGAGTCTACAGCTTCCTGAAGCATACGTTTCTCATTACGAAGAATTACCTCAGGTGCCTTGATTTCTAAAAGTCTTTTCAGACGATTGTTACGTATGATTACACGGCGATAAAGATCGTTCAAATCGGAACTTGCAAAACGACCGCCATCAAGTGGAACTAGTGGGCGGAGTTCTGGTGGAATAACAGGTAGATAGTCTACTACCATCCACTCAGGTCTGTTATCCATGTTACGTTGACCTTCACGGAAAGCCTCTACAACACGAAGTCTTTTGAGTGCTTCGAGTTTTCTTTGTTGAGAATTCTCGTGAGCTGCTTTGTGACGGAGGTCATAAGATAATTTTTCCAAATCAACTCTGTGCAACATGTCGCGAATTGCTTCAGCGCCCATTTTTGCTACGAATTTATTAGGATCTTCATCAGGAAGCATTTGATTCTCCTTGGGGAGCATATCAATAATGTCCAAGTACTCTTCTTCAGTAAGCAAATCTTTTTCAACACTTCCGTTGATACCTCTTTCAGCTATTGCACCAGCCTGTATTACAACATAGCGTTCGTAATATACAATTGTTTCTAATTTTTTGGAAGAGAAACCTAGTAAATAACCAATCTTATTTGGCAAAGATTTGAAATACCATATGTGAACGATAGGCACCACAAGTTTAATGTGACCCATGCGTTCGCGACGTACTTTTTTCTCTGTAACTTCTACACCGCAGCGATCGCATACGATGCCTTTGTAACGAATGCGCTTGTACTTACCGCAAAAGCATTCATAATCTTTTACCGGTCCAAAGATACGCTCGCAAAATAAACCATCACGTTCGGGTTTGTAAGAACGGTAGTTGATGGTTTCAGGTTTGAGAACTTCACCAAAAGAACGTCCTAAAACGGAATCCGGAGATGCCAAACTTAGGGTTATGGTATTGAAGTTGTTCTTGATCTTGTTTGTATTGCTCTTTTTAAATGACATATTAAAGCTGCGATTTGTAAATCAACAAGATTATTTCTAGCTATTAAACCTTTCGGGCAAATTTGCCCGAAAGGTTTTCAACAATTAAGTTGAAGGGAAATAATGAATATTATTCAAATTTAACATCCAAAGCTAAACCTCTCAACTCGTGTACCAAAACGTTAAACGATTCTGGTATTCCTGCTGCTGGAAGATTGTCACCTTTGACGATTGACTCATAGGCTTTTGCTCTACCAACAATATCATCTGATTTGATAGTAAGCAATTCCTGTAAAATATGTGATGCACCGAATGCTTCAAGAGCCCAAACCTCCATCTCACCAAAACGCTGACCACCGAATTGAGCTTTACCACCCAATGGTTGTTGAGTAATGAGGGAGTAAGGTCCGATTGAACGTGCATGCATTTTATCATCAACCATGTGTGAAAGTTTTATCATATAGATAACCCCCACAGTAGCTTTTTGATGGAAACGGTCTCCGGTTTCGCCATCGTACAAGTGCGTTTCACCATAACTAGGTAAACCTGCTTGCTCAACGTAGTCGTTAACATCTTCAAGTTTAGCCTCGTCAAAAACTGGGGTTGCAAATTTCATTCCCAATTTTTCACCTGCCCAACCGAGTACAGTTTCGAAAATCTGACCAAGGTTCATACGTGAAGGTACACCAAGCGGATTCAGAACGATATCCATAGGAGTGCCATCAGGAAGGAAAGGCATATCTTCATCGCGTACAATTCTGGCAACAATACCTTTGTTACCGTGACGTCCTGCAAGTTTATCACCTACCTGAAGTTTACGTTTTTGAGCAAGATAAACCTTTGCAAGTTTTAATACACCTGCAGGCAATTCATCTCCAATAGTGATTGCAAACTTTTCACGTTTATAAACGCTGATAGCTTCGTTCACTTTGATCGTATAGTTATGCAAAAGACGACGTATTAAACCGTTGAGTCTTTCATCATCCGTCCATCCAAAATAATCTATATTATTATAGTCAAGATCTTTTAGAAGTTTCTGGGTGAATTTTGCTCCCTTTGGTATTACCATCTCATTATAGATGCTTTTAACACCTTGCGATGATTTACCCTCGAGAATAACAAAAAGTTTCTCAACAAGTCTGGCAGTAAGTGCATCTACTTCTGTTTCGTGCGTTTTGTCAAGTTTCTCCAATTGTTTTTTATCCTTAGCTTTTTGGACTTTGTCCTTTTTAGCTCTACGGAACAATCGGGTATCAACAATTACACCACGAGTTGAAGGTGGTACTTTTAATGATGCATCTTTTACATCACCTGCTTTGTCACCAAAGATAGCGCGAAGTAATTTTTCTTCTGGAGTTGGATCAGATTCACCTTTTGGAGTTATTTTTCCAATAAGGATATCACCATCACGAACCCAAGCACCAATTCGGATTATACCATGCTCATCTAGATCTTTGGTAGCTTCCTCACTTACGTTTGGAATATCATTAGTAAATTCTTCTTCGCCTAACTTTGTATCGCGAACATCCAATTCAAATTCTTCAATGTGAACCGAAGTGAATATATCTTCACGCACTACACGCTGAGATAACACAATAGCATCCTCAAAGTTATAACCTTTCCAAGGCATGAAAGCGACTTTAAGGTTTTGACCAAGTGCCAATTCACCGTTATCGGTTGCATAACCTTCGCAGAGAATCTGTCCTTTTTTAACACGCTGGTCTTTACTAACGATTGGCTTGAGGTTGATACAGGTATTCTGATTGGTACGTCTGAACTTAATAAGTTCATAAGTAGTCAATTCCTGATCAAAAGAAACCATTCTCTCGTCGTCGGTACGATCGTAACGAATTACAATCTTTTTAGCGTCAACGTAATCAACTACACCATCACCTTCTGCATTGATAAGCATCCTAGAATCTTCGGCGACTTTAGCCTCGAGTCCGGTACCAACAATTGGAGAAGCAGGCTTTAATAAAGGAACTGCTTGACGTTGCATGTTAGAACCCATCAAGGCGCGGTTTGCGTCATCATGAGACAAGAAAGGAATCAAGGAAGCAGATACACCAACAATTTGATTTGGTGCAACGTCGATATAGTCAACTTCATCTGGAGAGAGTACAGGAAACTCACCATTATCACGGCATTTTATTCTATCAGTATCAAAGAAGCCTTTTTCTGTGATAGGTGTATTAGCTTGCGCAATTATACCAAAATCTTCTTCCTCTGCAGATAAATAAGTTGGATTATCGATAAAATTAACTCTCTCTCCGTCAATAATTTTACGGTATGGAGTTTCGATAAAGCCCATTTTATTAACCTTGGCATGAACACAAAGCGTTGAAATCAAACCGATATTTGGACCTTCTGGTGTTTCGATAGTACATAGACGGCCATAGTGAGAATAATGTACGTCCCTTACTTCAAAACCTGCACGTTCTCTTGATAAACCTCCAGGTCCTAATGCCGAGATACGTCTTTTGTGAGTTATCTCAGAAAGAGGGTTAGTCTGGTCAAGAAATTGAGAAAGCTGACTTGTTCCAAAAAAGGAATTGATTACAGAAGAAAGCGTACGAGCATTGATCAAGTCAATTGGAGTAAACACTTCATTGTCACGTACATTCATACGTTCACGAATGGTACGAGCCATACGAGCCAAGCCTACACCAAATTGAGAATAAAGCTGCTCACCTACTGTTCTTACACGACGATTACTCAAGTGGTCAATGTCATCAATCTCCGCCTTCTGATTTATCAGTTTTACCAAATACTTTACAATAGAAATAATATCTTCCTTAGTAAGTACTATGGTGTCCATTGAAGTTTCCAACTCCAATTTACGATTTATCTTATAACGTCCTACATCTCCCAAGCTGTAACGTTTATCGGAGAAAAATAATTTCTCGATAATACCACGTGCAGTCTCATCATCGGGTGGATCAGAACCTCTTAATTGTCTGTAAATATGTTGAACAGCTTCAATTTCAGAATTTGAAGTATCTTTTTGTAAAGTATTGTAGATGATTGAATAATCATCTTCGATGTCTTCACGTTGAAGTATAATTTTATCAATTGAAGTTGACAAAATTTCCTCGATATTATCTTCATCTAATATTACGTCACGCTCAAGGATTACCTCGTTACGTTCGATTGAAACAACTTCGCCAGTATCTTCATCGACAAAGTCTTCAACCCAACTGCGTAGAACGCGAGCTGCCAATTTTCTGCCTACGTTGGCTTCAAGATTCTCTCTTGTAGACTCAACTTCATCAGCTAGTCCAAATAGATTTAGAATGTCTCTATCAGAATCAAAACCAATAGCACGTAACAAAGTTGTTACTGGGAATTTCTTTTTACGGTCGATGTAAGCATACATTACTGAGTTGATGTCAGTAGCAAACTCCATCCAAGCACCTTTAAAAGGAATTACACGGGCAGAATAAATTTTAGTACCATTAGGGTGACGGCTTTGACCAAAAAACACCCCAGGTGAACGATGGAGCTGAGATACAATAACTCGCTCAGCACCGTTTATTACAAATGTACCTTTCGGAGTCATATAGGGTATATTCCCTAAAAATACATCCTGTACAGTTTGTTCGAAATCAACGTGTTCTTCATCATTACAAGAAAGTCTCAATTTGGCCTTTAGCGGGACGCTGTAAGTGAGACCTCGATCCATGCACTCATCAATAGAGTAACGAGGTGGATCAATATAGTAATTTAAGAACTCAAGGACGAATATATTTCTGGCATCAGAAATTGGGAAATTTTCTTGGAAAACCTGATAAAGTCCTTCATTTATACGGTTTTCGGGAGTAGTCTCCAATTGGAAAAATTCCTCGAAAGATTTTAATTGAATCTCAAGAAAATCGGGATAATGTGAATCATGTTTGATTTTCCCGAAACTGAAACGTTCAATTTGCTTTCTTTCTTGAACTTGGGAAGTATTTTTTGCCATTGTAGCCTTTTTGATTTTACAACTGATTGAATAAAAATCAGCCCAAATTTAGTTGAAGCAAACAAGATTAACAACTAGTTCATTTACAGTTAATTACAATAAAAAAAACCAAATAGTTAATCTTTACCAATTGTAATAGGCTTAGTTACAGAAACCTGTAACTAAGCCCATTTTATCAGTGCAAATGCGATGAGAGAATTGGGTATCACCCATGCATTCGTTTTTTGTTTACTTAACTTCAACTTCAGCACCGACAGCCTCGAGAGCAGCTTTAACTTTCTCTGCTTCTTCTTTCGATACTTTTTCTTTAAGTGTTGAAGGAGCACCGTCAACAAGATCTTTAGCTTCTTTCAAGCCAAGACCAAGGAGATTCTTAACCTCTTTAACTGCATTAAGTTTGTTAGCACCACCTGATTTCAGGATAACATCAAACTCGGTTTGTTCAGCAGCAGCAGGAGCATCAGATGCACCACCACCAGCTACCATTACAGGAGCTGCAGCTGCTGGTTCAATACCGTAATCAGCTTTTAGAATGTCTGCTAATTCTTTAACTTCTTTAACTGTGAGATTGACCAATTGTTCGGCCAATGTTTTCAAATCTGCCATTTTATTATAGTTTTAAATGATTCTACAAATGAATGTTAAAAATATTGATGTTGGAGGAAGCCGTTTGAATTTATCCGCGCTCTTCCAGAGTTTTGAGTAAACCACCAATTGTATTGCTGCCATACTGCAATGCACCCACAAGGTTCTGCATTGGAGATTGTAGCATTCCAATAAGTTCGCCAAGTAATTCCTGCTTTGATTTGATTTTGACGAGAGAATCTAATTGATCGTCTCCAACAAAAATCGCTGAATCAATAAATGCAGCTTTTACAAGCGGTTTCTCATTGTCTCCGCGGAATTCTTTAATAGTTTTGGCGGGAAGGTTACCTGAATCGGTAAACATCACAGCCGAAAAGCCTTTTAGAGCACCTATTAGTTCGGAATAATTCTCGTTATTTTCTTGAGAAGCACGTTCCAACGCTTTTTTGATAAAAGAGTTTTTCACAACAGTCATCTGAATGCCTTTTTCAAAGCAAAGACGACGTAATGCGTTAGTCTTTTCTACATTAAGCGCAGAGTGGTCAGTTATATAAAAAAACCGAGATGATTTGAACTGGTTGCTAAGCTCTTCGATTACCGCCGCTTTTTCTTCGCGTTTCATTTTATTCTATGTTTTAAGACCTTAACGAATTGATTAACTAATATTAACGAGCTATTTTAGTGTCTATTTTTACACCAGGGCTCATTGTAGAAGCAACCGTGATAGTTTTTACGTAAGTACCTTTAGCGGTTGAAGGCTTCATACGAACCAAAGTATCTATAACCTCTTTGGCATTATCTATCAATTGATTAGAATCGAAACCGACTCTACCAACTGTAGTATGAATAATACCGTATTTGTCAACACGGAATGAGGTCTTACCTTTTTTGATTTCGCGAACAGCGTCACCGACATTGGCAGTAACAGTACCAGTTTTGGGGTTTGGCATCAGGTTTCTTGGACCCAATACACGACCTAATTTACCCACTTGAACCATAACGCTCGGCATAGCAACAATTACGTCTATATCCGTCCAACCGTTAGAGATTTTCTCTACGTACTCATCTAGTCCGGCATAATCAGCTCCGGCATCCAATGCTTCCTGTTCTTTATCAGGAGTACAGAATACCAATACCTTTTTCTCTTTACCGGAACCATGTGGCAGTGTGATTGAACCACGAAGGTTCTGATCAGCTTTACGTGGATCAATTCCGAGACGAACGTGAATATCAACAGATGCGTTGAACTTCGCATAGCTCACTTCTTTGAGAAGTGTCATTGCTTCCTCGAGCGTGTACAATTTAGTGGCATCAACTTTCTTAAGCGCTTCGGCTTGTTTTTTGCTAACTCGTGCCATTTTTTGTATCTTTTTTAAAATTTAATTTGAAGAGTTCGAGGTCAAACTCCTTTAAAAAAATAATTCCTTTTGAGCTTATTGTTCTTTTATGCCCAAGGGGGTGTCCCTTCAACTACGATACCCATACTACGGGCAGTACCAGCTACCATACGCATAGCTGAATCAATTGTAAAACAGTTGAGATCCTGCATTTTGGTTTCCGCAATTTTCTTAACCTGATCCCAAGAAACCTTACCTACTTTGTTTCGGTTTGGTTGTGCTGAGGCAGGCTTATTGTCGGGAATACCGGCTGCTTGTTTCAATAGAATAGAAGCAGGTGCAGTTTTGATTACGAAGGTAAAAGATTTATCTTTGTAAACAGAGATAAGAACAGGACAAACTTGACCCATTTTATCTTGTGTTTCAGCATTAAATCTTTTGCAGAATTCCATGATGTTTACACCTTTAGAACCTAAAGCAGGCCCTACGGGTGGCGCAGGATTGGCCATTCCGCCTTTTACCTGTAATTTAATTAATACTTCAATTTCCTTAGCCATTGTATATTAAGATTGTTTTTCCACTTGCATAAAATTTAATTCAACTTCTGTTCCTCTACCAAAAACTTTGATAATTACCTTTATCTTTTTCTTCTCTTCATTTACTTCCTGGATATTTCCGACAAAGTTTTGGAAAGGACCTTCTGTTACTTTTACTTCCTCGCCAATGATAAATGGCTCAGCTAATGACTCACCAGCTTCTTCTGAGGTATCTACTTTACTTAGTAATCTTCTAACTTCTTCATCCTTCATCGGTATTGGTCTGTCACCACCAAGAAAGTGAATAACATCCTTTACTCCTGATAGTGTTTGTATCATGTCAACAGAAAACTTAGTAGGTAAGGCTTCTACCATAATATAGCCTGGTGTGAGGGTTCTCTCTTGGATTACCTTTTTACCATTTCTAATTTTGTAGATTTTTTCTGTTGGAACAATAACATTGAGAACGGCTTCTCTCCATCCGGAACGGTCAATTTCCATGTCCAGCCTTTCTTTTATTTTGCGCTCTTTGTTTGATACAACACGCAGGCAATACCACTTTGAATCAGACATAAAAACTTTCAGTATTAAGACAGGAATTAATAAATAAAATCTAAAATCATCAATAATATCTTGTCCATACTAAAGAGGATTAAAGATAGTGCTATTGTTGCCAGAATAACATTAACAGCAGTAAGTTCAAGACTTGTCCAACTAGGCCAAGTTACTCTATGGGTAAGTTCTTTATAGCTGTCTCTGAAATATTGTACTATTGCATTCATAATAATAACCTTTTTTTTAAGGTTTGAAGAATTTTGCACGGGCAGAGGGGCTCGAACCCCCAACCGGCGGTTTTGGAGACCGCTACTCTACCAATTGAGCTATGCCCGTGTGTAAAGGTTAAGCCCGTATTAACAGGCTTAACCTTTGAATTATTAACAGGCCTAAGGCCAATTATTACTCGATAATTTCAGTTACCTGACCAGCACCTACGGTACGACCACCTTCGCGAATAGCGAAACGGAGACCTTTTTCCATAGCGATAGATGAGATCAATTCTACTTCAAGAGCGAGGTTATCGCCAGGCATTACCATTTCAACACCAGCAGGAAGTTTGATAGCTCCAGTTACGTCAGTTGTACGGAAATAGAACTGTGGACGGTATCCGTCGAAGAAAGGCTTGTGACGGCCACCTTCTTCTTTAGAAAGTACGTACACTTCACATTTGAATTTAGTGTGAGGTTTAACTGAACCTGGTTTGCAAATTACCATACCACGTTTCAACGCTTTTTTGTCAACACCACGGAGAAGAAGACCGGCATTGTCACCAGCTTCACCACGATCTAACAATTTACGGAACATCTCAACACCAGTACAAGTTGAAGTCAATTTTTCTTCAGCAAGACCTACGATGTCTACTTGTTCACCTACGTTGATTACACCGCGTTCGATACGACCAGTTGCAACAGTACCACGACCAGTGATAGTGAATACGTCTTCAATTGGCATAAGGAATGGTTTGTCAACTTCACGAACAGGTGCAGGAATTTCAGTATCAACTGCAGCCATAAGTTCCATAATTTGATCAACACCTTCAGGATCACCGTTCAATGCTTTAAGAGCAGAACCTTTTACGATTGCGGCATTGTCACCGTCGAAACCGTATGTACTTAGAAGTTCACGTACTTCCATTTCAACAAGTTCCAACATTTCGGGGTCATCTACTAAGTCAACTTTGTTCATGAAGACTACGATGTTAGGAACACCTACCTGACGAGCAAGAAGAATGTGTTCACGAGTTTGTGGCATAGGACCATCAGTAGCAGCTACTACAAGAATAGCACCATCCATCTGGGCTGCACCAGTTACCATGTTTTTAACGTAGTCAGCGTGACCTGGACAGTCAACGTGAGCGTAGTGACGATTTTCAGTTTGGTACTCTACGTGTGCTGTGTTAATTGTGATACCACGCTCTTTCTCCTCAGGAGCAGAGTCGATAGAATCATAACTTTTAGTCTCAGCCAGACCTTTAGAAGCCAATACTTTAGTAATGGCAGCTGTGAGAGTTGTTTTACCGTGGTCCACGTGACCGATTGTACCTACATTCACGTGGGGTTTGTCGCGCTTAAAAGTATCCTTAGCCATTGTTGTTAAAGAATTAAAGTTGGTTTAAGAAAATATTAGATCCTCTTCAAGGAGGTACCCTGCAAGCAGAGTAGGAAAGCAACCTCACTTAAATTTCGATTTTTAATGCAATGCGAGCCGACAATGAGATTTGAACTCACGACCTCTTCCTTACCAAGGAAGTGCTCTACCCCTGAGCTATGTCGGCTTATTCAAAAAAGAAAAGGAAATGATAACATTTCCTTTTCAGTTATCTATGAGCGGGAGACGAGGCTCGAACCCGCGACCCTCAGCTTGGAAGGCTGATGCTCTACCAACTGAGCTACTCCCGCCTAAAAAATTTGTGGGGGCAATAGGATTCGAACCTACTCAGCCAAAAGCAACAGATTTACAGTCTGCCCCGTCTCTCCAACTCCGGCGTGCCCCCATACAACTTTTATTTTTTTTGAGCCGACAGAGGGATTCGAACCCACGACCCCGAGATTACAAATCACGTGCTCTGGCCAACTGAGCTATGCCGGCTTATATTTAATAAGACAAAAAAGGTTGTATTATTTGCATAAACAATGAACTAACTTAATCGAAAAAGAGATAATCCTTTCGAAAAGCGAATGCAAATATACAACCCTTTTTCCTAAATCCAAACAATAATGGAAAAAAAATATTTTATTTTTAAAGTTTCGGTTTAATGACCGTTATTTCTCTCTTTGTACTTTTGAAGCTGACGTCTAAGTGCATCTGCACACAAGTCAATTGATTCTTCAAATGTTTTTGAAGTTTCTTTTGCCAGCAAAGTAGAACCCGGCACATTGAGTTTAATCTCTGCTATTTTATCTTTTACCTGCCCAGAGTTTTCCAACTTTAAAATCACATCTGCACTTACTATATGATCGAAAAAAGTTTCGAGTTTACTGAGCTTTTTTTCAATAAATTCCTGAAGTTTAACATCCGCATCGAAGTGGACTGATTGCATAATAATTTCCATAGCATTTTAATTTTAATCTTTAGCAAATTGAATGTCAATTATATGTGAATTACATAAATTCAATCTTGATAAAGCGTGAAGTTAATGTATATCTTGAGATATTAAAAGCCAAATAAGTTCTAAG
>JBILRK010000018.1:0-11169 GCA_044372705.1 Saprospira sp.
TGTGCAGTTGCCCAAATCCAGGCAGTTTTTGATTCAAGGTATTTTACAATAGTCTTATATCTTTTTAATTGAGCCTCCACATATTGAACTTCACGGGTGTTTACAATTAAAAGATCGGATTCGCCTTGGGCGAATTTAAGTCTTTCAGCCTCAATCAATGAGCTATAATTAAATATCATGAGATTTAGCCTTTCTGACTGATCTGCATAGGTTTCTACCGAATTGAAATAGGTTTTAATTTTGGAAGAGATTTCCTGCCCTTTGAAATTTATTTTAAAGCCGGTTTCCTGCTGCTTGATGCGATTTAAAGCTAAATCGGCCCTTTCTTTTCTTATCAGAATGGGGTATTGAAGTTTAAAACCCAATTTATACTGTTCGGTGAATGCACCGATGCCTGTTCCTTGAAAAAATGCGACATGATTGTTTGCTAACAAGTTATATTTAACTTCAGCCTTTGGTAGTAATTTTGTGTTCTTTAGTCTTTCTTCCAATTCTAGTGCCTGCAATTCATAGTTATACAAAAGCATATCGGGATGTTGGTTAATGTTCTGCAGCCATTTTTCTAATTCAGTACTATCAATTTTTTCAATTAAGAGTGAATCGAGCAGTTGTGGTACAGTTTCATCTGTCAACTGTACAGCAAGGCTGTCGTTCATCCAAAGATAATTTTCGGCCTGCCAACGAGCTTTTCTTAAGCTCAACAAGGCATCGTTCAGTTGGATTTCGAAATCTTGAATGAGAATATATGATTTTAAGGTATCTACGGCAGGCAAATCGCCTTGCTCGTAAGAACTTTTGATGATATTGAACTGCCCTTTTGCTAAATTCAGGGCCCTTTGCCAGGCAAGACTGCTATTGTAAGCAAGGGTCCAATCCCAATAATGTTTTGCAGCCTCTAATAATAGATTATTAACCGATGACCTAATCTCTGATTTGGCAGCTTTTTGCATTAATTTTGCCTGTCGCAAAGCTGTTTGACGTTCATTGTTCCAAAGTCCTTGTCCAACAGGTAAAGCAAATCCCAGAAAAGCCTGTCCGGCGTCGGGCAACTTATCGGCATCATTTAGGTAAAAACCATCGGCGTACTGATAACCGCTGATGACATCAATCCCAGTTATTGTTGGAATGCGCAGGTAAGCATCGAAAATGTTGTAATAATTTTTGCCGTCGAATTGTTTGTATGCCCAATTGCTGTTTAGTTCCGGGTCCATGCTTCCACGAGCATACATTTCCTGTAGTTTGGCTTTCTGCTCGGCCAGATTTATTTGTTTTGCTATCGGATGCCTGTCTATTACCTGTTCAATATAGCTTTCGTAACTAATGGTCTTTATTTGGGCAAAAATTAAATTACCCAAACAAAGACAAAAAGCGGTATAGATTATTCTATTTTTAAACATCCCGGATGTGAAATTATTTGTAAGATTATTTCGCCAATGATTTGATAGCGGCTTTCATTTTAGGGCCATGTGCTTTCGATTCGTCATAATAATCAGGTGGAAATCCGTTTAGCTGACGCCATACTTCATACCACAACGGCACATCGTTCAAAATAATTCTACCATCTGCTCCTGAACCAACACGCAATCCCTTTGGCCATTCTTTGTGGATATAGTTGGTATCCGGTTCGATAAAAACTCTGAATAAATTATTTTCATCCGTCACATTATCTAGGGCATATATATGCCCACTGAATGTGCCTACAGAGCCATCGGGCCATCCCGAAAATACAAAAGCGGGCCAGCCGTCAAAGGTAAATATTACCGGTTGGCCTACCATCAAAAGTGGGTAATCCATTGGTCTAATGTACATTTCAACGGCCAAAAGGGCATTAGAAGGCATAATACTCATAATTTCTTCTCCGTCCTTTACAATTTCACCTAAGCCTTTTTTGTATATCTTTGAAACAATACCATCCTGAGGTGCAGTTATATAGTAAAACTGATTTCTGCTTTCGTAATTTGTTTGTTCATTTTTTAATTTAGAAACAGAGCCTTCGGCATCATAAATTGAAGAAATGGCACTAAAACGATCAGATTTTGCTTTCGAAATTTTATCTGTATAATCCTGCCGGATACTATTTAATTCGATGAGCGCATTCAATAATTCATTTTTTGAAATGAGAAACTTGTTTTCAGTTGCATTTAACTTGGCAATAGTTTCCTGCATTTTGTTCCTCTTTTCTTCCCATTTTGTAAGCGAGATAACACCAGCACGATACATAGTATCTGCGCGCAGAAATTGAAATTTTGCGATATCATTTGCTATTCTGGTAGCCTGCATATCGATACTGTCTGACTGTATTTTTAGCTTGGCCTGTTTTATTTTATTATCGGTCTGCTCCAGTTTCAATTTTTGGGCCTCCGATAGCGCAGATATTTGCACATCGAGTGCTTCTGCTTTCTGCTCATAAGATTTTACAGAAAATTCTTTAGCAAGAACCTGTTCCTTGGTTCTGTCTATCAGATTAGGGTCAAAATATTCTGTTTTTATCTCTGTCAACTTTAGTAAGGTGTCACCAGCTCTAACGGTATCGCCCTCTCTGACATACCAGAATTCTATTGCACCAGGAATTACAGGGTATATGCTTTGTGGTCTGTATTCAGGC
Source organism: Saprospira sp. (assembly GCA_044372705.1). Classification (GTDB taxonomy): domain Bacteria; phylum Bacteroidota; class Bacteroidia; order Chitinophagales; family Saprospiraceae; genus Saprospira. The sequence continues at coordinate 2,606 of JBILRK010000018.1, forward strand.
CTCAAAGTAGTTATTTTACCCTTTGCCCTAATGGTCTGAGTCCAGGGTAAAAACATTATAACGATAACTAATATTACAAATCCTATAATCCACCAGGATAATTTTCTTGGCCAATTAAGGGTCTGTATCTTTTTGCAGGAATCAAATTCCTCCAGTTCTTTAAATTTAACAATCTTGTCAGATATGTTCAACATAGCTTAAGTCAATTATATTTTACTTGCCGGGAGTGAGGGGGGCGTGATCAAAAATATTGTAGAAATAAGGTTTCAACACCAAGTCATTATATTTTCCGTTGAAAATTATCTCGCCTTTGTCCATAACGATAACTCTATCACATATTGAAGCCAATTTTGTGTTTCTGGTTACGGCTACCAATGTCCACGGATATTTTTTATCGGCAATTAGGTTAATCAAAGCATTTTTGTCATCAGTCTCGATATTGTCTAAAAGTGGTTCAGTGGCAACAAATCTGGGCATGTCAACAATACATCTTGCCAAAATTATTTTTTTAATAATGGATTGAGACAATTCACTACCTTCAGAACTTATCATTGTATTGAGGCCTAATTCAAGTTGATGAACGTATTTGTCGAGCCGCACCAATTTGCAGATTTCCATTACATCTTTCAAACTTACATCCTTTCTGCCCATGCAAATATTTTCGCGGAGTGTAGCGTTGAACAAGTGCTCTTCTGATACATAATCGCCCATGTAAGAGCGCAGAGAAGCAATATTCAAATTTTTTCTTGGTATACCATTATATACAATGGATCCTGAGTAATTTTCATAGAGTCCCAGAAGTATTCGCAGTAGCGTAGTTTTACCCGAGGCATTAAAGCCAGCTATAGCAATTCGTTCACCCGAGTTGATATCAAGATTAATATCTTTTAAAATTTGAGGCATTGAAGGTTCGGGCTGATAATTTAACTCTCTGATTTGTATTGATATTCCTGCTTCCCCAACAACTTCATTAAAATCCATTCCGCTCTCATCTTCAAGCTCAAGGTCAGTAATGTTACCCATCTTTTCGATACCAGTAAGGACATCAAAAACGCTATCCATACTAAGAACGATTTTTTCCAGCGCATTTAGCACAACAATCACAATAATTTCAGACGCTACGAATTGCCCGATATTCATTTGATTGTCCATCACCAATAAGCCACCCACAATAAGCAATGCCAAAGTAGCTAGTGATTTAATAATGATGGAACTTGCTATTTGGAAATGTATGATATTAAAGTGCTTTCTTCGGTATTCAAGATAGCCCTCAACCAACTGGTCTGTTTTTTCAAGAGGATATTGAGTGCGTCCGGCAAGTTTAAATGAGCCCATTGTGCGGCCAAGTTCCTCTAACCAATACACTACTTTGTATTTATATTTCGATTCGGATAGACTTGCTTTGAGTCCTCTTTTGCCTGTGAAATAAATCATCAGGAACAAAAGAAGAATGAGCGTTATACCAAAAAAAACAAAAAAGGGGTGGTAAAGTACAAGCACTGCAAGACCAAATATTATCTGAAGCGCCGAAGCTGATAAGTCAATTACTATTTTGGGAATTCCCTTTTGAACATTCAGCGTGTCGAAAAAACGATTTGCCAATTCTGGGGCGTACTGATCAGTTATATTTTCCATTTTTAGCCTTGGAAAACGATAAGCAAAATCAAAAGCTGTTCTTGCAAAAAGTCTTTGTTGTAATGCTTCCATAATGACAACCTGCATTAGTACCATAGTACCAGTTATTGCCACACTACCGGCAACAATAAAACTCAACACTACCCAAGAGCTGGTTTGTTGTTGCAGCGCAATGAGGTTGATGATTGCTTGAACGCCGAGAGGGAGCGAAAGACCGATCAATCCTGAAAGAATCGCATAAATAATAACTAATGTAATATCCTTTTTATCGAGCGACAACAACCAAATTAGTCTTTTGAGGGGTTTGCCTTCAAATGAATCTTTTTGAATTTTCAGCTCAACTTTGTATGGGTCCATTATTCTTTTTTATTTTTGTTCCGTATTTATGTTTTTCGGTTTCTCGTTAAGGCGGATACAAAGGTATGCAAAATTTTCAAACATAAAATATTCTAATAAGTTTAAGATTTATCCTAAAAATGTTAAATATAAACAATTTCAAAAAAATATCTCAATCGCTATCAAACAGATCGGTTTCACTGGTAGCTGTATCCAAAACTAAGCCTATTTCTGACATAAAAATATTGTATGATGAAGGGCAGCGGATCTTTGGTGAAAATAAAGTTCAGGAACTGGTTTTGAAGTATCAAGAATTGCCAATAGATATTCATTGGCACCTGATAGGTCATTTGCAATCAAACAAGGTAAAGTTTATAGCACCCTTCATTTCACTGATCCACTCTGTTGATAGCCTAAGCCTGCTAAAAGAAATAGAGCGCCAAGCAAAAAAAAATAATAGGGTAATAGATTGCCTGCTTCAGTTCCACATAGCTTCTGAGGAAACAAAATATGGATTGGATTTTAGCGAGGCAGAACAATTACTCAAGTCGAAAGAATATGCTGATATGAAATATGTCAGAATAGTAGGTGTTATGGGTATGGCAAGTTTCAGCGAAGATGAAGCACTCGTCAGAGCCGAATTCAAAAATTTAAAAAATATTTTCCTGGAGCTTAAAAACCATTTTTTTTCACAAGAAGATAGTTTTTGTAATACCTCAATGGGCATGTCAGGTGACTATGAAATAGCGATAGAAGAAGGATCAAACATGGTAAGAATAGGTAGCCTGTTATTTGGTGAGAGATAAATTTAAAAAATCTTTACAAAAGTTGATTATTTCTTAGACTTTTTGATGCTTGCTTTGTTAAGAAGCTTAATTCATAACAAAAGCAACAAGATGTTCCATTTGCGTTATCCCAAAACTATTATCGCCCTTTTTCTGATTTTTTCAGTCTTGGGTGTAACTGTGGCCCTAAATCGCCTTTATTTTAGATTCAGTTTTGAAGATTTTTTTCCAAAAGGTGATCCCGACCTGGAGTTCTACTATGAATTTAAGTCAAAATTCGAACCCGATGATAATTTCTTGCTGATTGCCATTCATCGAAAACAAGGCATCTTTGATAAAGACTTTTTAGGAAAAGTGAAGGATTTTTCTCTAAAAGCCCGAGATACAAATTTTGAAATAAAAGATAGCAGCAGCAGCCCTTGGTCGCTGAATAAAAATCTCTTACCCTTAGCAGGTAAAAACGGTTTCAAAGCTTTCCCGGTCTTGGAATCCCAGTCGTTGCTACAGGTTGAATTCCCTGTAAAAACGCCTTTTGCTTTTACTTCAATTCCAGCAGTTCATTTAGACGAACCCGAAAGATATGAGTCTGACAAAAAGAGGATTCTATCTGATGAAAGACTTCTAAATACCTTTGTTTCGGCTGATGCGAAAACCACTGTAGTTGTTATCAAAACAATTGACAATATCCAGCAAGAAGTAGCTGAAAAATTGATGAAATCGCTGCGAAAACAGCTAGATAGCTATGCTTTCGACGAATACCATATTTTAGGAAGAGCTAATTTTCAGACCGAACTAGTAGCCATGCAGATTTATGAATTTGCATTGTCGGCCCTTGTTTCAGGCATTCTGGTTTTGTTGATTATGTGGCTTATTTTCAGGAGATTCTGGGGTGTAGTAATTTCTATTTCATCCATTGCACTGGGGCTGTTTATATTTGTAGGAATTATCGGAATAATAGGTAAACCCCTCGATTCAATGGCACTTTTGTACCCAATCATCATGATTATCGTAGGAACATCCGATGTGATCCATGTGATGTCGAAGTACGTAGACGAATTGCAAAAAGGGAATAAGCAACTTGAGGCCATTAAAATTACAATGAAAGAGATTGGGCTTTCAGTCTTTCTTACCTCTTTTACAACAGCAATAGGCTTTTTATCACTAGTTTTCAGTAAGTTGGAGCCTATTCGAAATTTTGGTATCAATGCTTCTATAGGTGTAATGACTGCTTATTTTACGGTCATATTTTTTACAACAGCTATTTTAACACTCTTTGATAAAAATCAGATTATCAAATTAAGATCAACCGTAGATGATAGTTTTTGGTATAAAACTTATAGCCGCATAAACCTTATCACTCAAAAAAGAAAGGGTTTGGTGATGTCAATAATGGTAATTGTGATTGTTGTTTGCAGCTGGGGTATTTCAATGATTAACACCAATACCAAAATTGAAAAAATTCTCCCAATAGGCGCATCTGTTACCAATGACTTTTTCTTTTTCGAAAAGAACTTTAGCGGATTCAGACCTTTCGAGATAGCGGTAATTGCTCAAAACGGCAAAACTGTAGATGATTTTGAAATTGTGCAGGAAATGGCTAAAGTGGAAGCTAAAATGTTGGAGTATGAGGCTGTGAAATCTGTCAGTTCTATCACTTGGTTGTATAAATCAATGAATCGGGCATTTCACGGAGACAGAGCAGATTATTACAAAATGCCCGAGAAAGAAGATTTTTATAAATTTCAGGCATTGGCAGAACAAGCAGGGGCAAATCGCAATGCAAATATTATGATTAGTAAAGACCGTAAATATGCCCGCATTTCTTCCCGTTTGCTGGACATTGGTGGTGACAATATTAAAAAAATGACGGCAGAGCTCAATGATTTTTTTAAAAACAATACTAATAACAAAATAGTAAGTTTCAAGCAAACCGGAACTGGTGTTATTGTAGATAAAAACCTGGTATATGTAAGAGATTCTCTTTTACAAGGCCTTGGTTTTGCGGTGCTTGTCATCACACTTATTATGGTTATACTTTACAGGAATTTAAAAATGGTAATTGTTGCCTTGGTTCCCAATATTATTCCAATGTTGATTGCAGGAGCTATTCTTGGCTTTAGTGGAATTCCTCTGGAAGCGGGAGTAGCAATAGTTTTTTCAATAATATTCGGCATTGCAGTTGATGATACCATACATATTTTAGGACGTTTCCGATTATTGAAAATGGAGGGATTGGATACGGATAAAGCAATCTCTATCACATTAGTTGAGACCGGAAAAGCTGTTACCTTAACCACTGTAGTCTTGTTCTTTGGCTTTGTAATTCTGCTCTTTTCCAGTAATCCACCAGCAGTGACAATAGGCCTGCTAATTAGTTCAACCTTGTTATCGGCACTCATCTGCGATGTGTTCCTTATTCCGGTTTTACTCAGAATTTTTAAATATTAATACAAAAACAACATTTATTCATTATTATTTTATATCTTTGCAGAATGACAAAGCCTTGTGAATGGATAGGCAGTGTGTAAGCTAATGCAATCACAAATTTTATCCGTACTAAATGTGTTTGTATTATTTTCACAACTTATCCAAAATTTAATTATGTTAATCATCAACATTAAAGACAACGAAACTATTGACCGTGCGTTGGGTCGCTACAAGAAAAAGGTAAGAGATACACAATTGTTGAAAGAAGTACGTCGTAGAAAAAGTTTTGAAAAACCATCTGTAACACGTCGTGGTCAAGTCCTGAAAGCTGTTCATAAATTACAGGTTCAAAGAGAGGCAGAAGACCAATAAAATATCAAAGCTTACCCATCGGTAAGCTTTTTTTATGTTATGTGACCTCTTACACAGTTGCATAATTTCCATTTTTTCTATATTTGCATCCGAAATTTGATTACAAAATAAAAAAGCGATTCAAAAATGGCAAAACATACCAAGTGCCTTATCATCGGTTCCGGTCCTGCCGGTTACACTGCAGCAATTTATGCTTCGAGAGCCGGACTTAGTCCAGTACTTTACACAGGCAAAGAACCAGGAGGACAACTCATGATTACAACAGAAGTAGAGAATTTTCCCGGTTATCCCGATGGGGTAGTAGGGCCTGTGCTCATGGAAGATCTTCGCCGTCAGGCCGAAAGATTTGGAACAGAAATAAATATTGGTGTCTTAATAGAAAAGGTGGATTTTAGTGGACCAGTACACAAGGTTTGGACAGATGAAGGGGAGGAAGTTATTGCCGATTCGGTAATAATAGCAACTGGAGCATCTGCCAAATGGCTTGGTTTGCCCTCAGAGCAAAGACTAACTAATCATGGCGTTTCGGCCTGTGCGGTTTGCGACGGTTTCTTTTTCCGTGGCAAAGAGGTGGCTGTTGTTGGCGGTGGAGATACAGCTTGCGAAGAAGCTAGTTATTTGTCAAAACTATGCCCATCGGTTCATTTGTTTGTCAGAAAAGATGAATTGCGCGCTTCCAAAATTATGCAGGAACGTATTTTTAATACCCCCAATATTAAGGTTCATTGGAATACAGAAATTGAAGAAATTCTGGGTACAGATCACGTAAGCGGAGTTAGAGTGCTCAATAATAAAAGTAAAGAAATAAGCGAAATTGCACTCGATGCAGTTTTTGTAGCCATTGGACATAAGCCCAATACCGATATTTTTGAAGGTTGGATAACACTGGATGAAACGGGATATATTGTAGTTGCTCAACCCGGCACCTCAAAAACAAATATTCCTGGTGTCTTTGCATCAGGCGATGCTGCAGATAAGGTTTACCGTCAGGCAGTTACTGCAGCAGGAACCGGCTGTATGGCGGCACTCGATGCGGAAAGATATCTCACAGAATCTGGTTTGCACTAGATTTTTTAGGAACTTTAAATTAAAATTATTAGCAGTGTTAATCCAAGGAATGACGCTGCTTTTTTATTAAATTTAATTTTTACTGTACTTTGTTGTTTTTTAACTCATTGTGTTAAAATAGATTATTTAGATTTTGTATTTTACGATGTATTTTATGTGATATTGCTTAGTTTTGCCTAATAAAATATTATAAATTCATATAAAATTAAAATAAAATATAAAAAACTATATTATTTTTGTGGCGTAAATAAGTACACTAAAATTTTCAATCGAACTCCAGTAAATGAGTTTACTTGTAAAAATATTATTACCTGCCTTTATGATTTTGAGTATTTTCGTCAATGCTCAGAATGCTGAACCTGTGGGTACTGATAAACCTTTGGATGTCCCAAAGGAATATTTTACTGCTGTAGATAATATGCCTGTTTTTCCTGGCTGTGAGATGTTGACTAACAAGGATGATCGTTTTAATTGCACTGAACAACAATTTATTCAATACATCGAACAGCATATCATATACCCCAAACAAGCCCTGGAAATGGGATGTGAGGGTATAGTGATGATAAGCTTCATTGTTGATGAAGAGGGCATGTTGAACAATATTGAGGTTGTAAGAGATCAAACTCCGGGCTGCGGGCTAAAAGAAGAAGCATTGGATATCATAAACAGTTTTAATAATACAGGCATAAGATGGAAGCCTGGGCAACATAATGGAGAAATAGTAAAAGTAAAAATGATGGTGCCCATTAAATTTGGTACAGAAGCTTACAAAGGCAGTTACAAAAAGAAAAAGAAAAAATAAAAAGGTCCTGAGGGGCCTTTTTTAATGCGCCTGTTAATGACATTCTATTCTTAGTTATTTGTTTTGGAATTTTAGTAATATCACGAATTCATAGTATTTTTGCATTTTATAAGATCATAATTAATTTAAACTGTAAAATATCTTTCATGAAAATTCTACTGCTTTTTCTATTTACAGCAATTGCAACTATTTCTATTTCTCAGGAAATAGATAAAAAAAAGCTCATCAGCAACTGGAAATTTGTTAAAATGGGCGATACTGATTTAACTGAAGACTTTGTTATGATTGCAAAAATAACCGATTCAACTTTTACAATTGGTTCACAATATTCTGTCTCCTCCTGGAATTACCGTATCGATGAACTTAATACATTTGTATTAATAATGGAAGAAGGTCTTGAGGAAAAATGGGAGATAAAAAAGCTTACAGAAACTGAACTTGTTTTTAATGAAAGCGAATCAGGTGATTTCTATCTTATAAAGACCGATGAAGATTTACCGGCTATGGTTGCGCCTATTGAAGAAGCGCCTATGGAAGAACCAAAAATTTATTCCATAGAAACCGATTATAAAGCTTCAAAGAAAACATCTAAATTATTGCTAGGGAAATGGGACGTGGAAATGGTAGAGGGAATCCCTGCCCCAGAAGGCTCTTCACTCTCTGTTGACTTTAAGCAGGATTTTAAGATTTTTCTTTCGGTGAATGGAGAATCAATGGAGAAAGGCAGTTGGAAATTGAGCAAAGACGGCAAAAAAATTGAGCTGACGGATTACAGTGGAAAAGTCGAAGTATGGGGCATTAAAGTTTTAGATAAGAAGGCCCTGGTTTTTATGGATTATATTTCCGGCGAAATTGTTTTGAAAAAAGCTAAGAAGTAAAAAAAGATGATTTCGGACGAAGATAAATTGAGAAACCCTTGGAAAACCCTTGGGGGCGAATTAAAATATGAGAACAATTGGATAGCTGTAACCGAATATCAGGTAATCAATCCATCAGGCAATCAGGGTATTTACGGTAAAGTTCATTTCAAAAATATTGCTGTAGGCGTTATTCCGCTAGATGAAGATATGAATACCTGGCTCGTGGGCCAATACCGTTATACGCTTGATGAATACAGCTGGGAAATGCCCGAAGGTGGC
>JBILRK010000432.1:0-3050 GCA_044372705.1 Saprospira sp.
CTGCACATAAGCCAATACTTCAACACCGGCAATAGAATAAGCAATTGACAATGTCATAGGCTGCCCTCCACTTATCGATAAAAGCTTATAAAGTCGCTTATCTGATAGCTTAACAATTGGCAAATAAGATAATTTTTCATCATAGAGTAAAACTTTATCCTGCAGAATTGTCGGTCTTAAGTTCTCGACAAATGCCTGATCTATGCTAAACCAAGGATTAACTTTTACTTTTTGTGCAAAGCTTGAAAGGTATGATTCAAAATTATTAAAAACCTTGAAATCATAAGCTGAGGCTACTAATTTTATTTCATTTGAATTTAATAGCGCCCTTTGATAAAATATGGAGGGATAAAAATACAAGTCCGATTCAAAAGTATCCCCAACATTGAATTTTATGTCAAAATCTCCCTGAAAAAGATAATCCAAAAGCAAGGCAGATGTTCCACTTTTTTTGCCCTGTAACCAAACCTTGCGTTCCAAAAGTCCATCAAGATTATAGTGTTCTGATTTTCCGCATACCTGCCAAATATCATTCAGCTTCTTGCCGCTTTCGATAACATCGTTTTTCCTGAGCAGCCTTCCAATCTGATTCAGGAGTTCTTCCTGTTGTTCGAATTCTAGCTTTTCAATATTCTTAAAAACCTGCACCAAAAGGGCAATTTCACCAATTTTTTGGGCAATGATGTTGTAATTAATTGTTTTTGACGATAGCTCATCGGCAATTTCCCGAATGCCGTAGGAAATGCGACTCAATTTAGAGTCTTTAAATCTCGCTGCAGCGTTTTCCCAGAAAAGTTGGTTTGAGAAAGCAACATTTGCCAATCCCTGTGCCATTACATCATAAAGCCATCTTTCCAGATCTTCAATGCCCGAGCGCATGAGTTCAAGTCGCTCAAAGCTTCTTTTATCCTTATTGAAAGATTTTGAATCATCCTCATTAGGAAGCTTTGATTCAACCGAACTTATATTATTATTTACCCAACGCTGAATCTTATCCGGTACAGTTTGATTTGATAATTCATTCCTTGCAAACAAGATTAAAAGCGCCAAACTATGTTTACAGGTTTGTGCTTTTACAGGACAATTACAGCTCATTAACAATGGCTCGATACAAATCATTGTTGAATAAGCTTCGGAAGCGGAGCCGCTTATTTCGCCCCAAATAAGATTATCAGTGCTGGCAGCAACTGACCATTTGTGTAAATCTGCAATTTTTTCAGCCCTTTTGTATGTTTCATCATCGGGCGAATAAGAGCGAATTAGCTCTGGGTTAAAGTGCATTGTCAAGCAGTGTTAATCAAGATCGGTAATTTTAATCTCTACCCGTTGATTTTTCTGTTTGCCTAATTCCGTATTATTATCGGCTATTGGATTTCTTTTTCCATAGCCTTTAAAGGATATTCTGCTTCTGCTTATTCCATTTTTTACCAGGAAATCAGCCACATTTTTAGCCCTTTCGCTTGAAAGTTTGTCGCAATATTCCTGACTTGGCAAACTGTTAGTATGTCCACCTATTTCAATTGAAATACTGGAATTATTGTTCATAAACTGAAGCAATTTGTATAAAACCCTTTCGGCATTATTGGTTAATTTTGAGGAATCGGCCTGGAAATACAGATTTTCAAGTTGAAAAATATAACCCACCTTCAACTGATTGGTTTTTAGTTCAGGATTGAAAACACCTCTATTTTCCTCTTTTACCACTTTTTTTACATCATTGGGATTGGTATTGGTTTGAGTGTTGGTTTGGCCATTATTTTTTTGATTATTGTTTGTTTTATCTGCCAAAACCTGATCAGGAATTTTACAGGAAGCTATTTCCGAAGCTTTATCCAATAGCAAGTTTCCGTTGTAATGGAACATTGTAGGTGTTTTGTAATAGGCCTCCAGGAAAAAATAATTGTAATCGCTATTCTTAGGGGTAAACTCAAACTTGTATTCTTTCCAGTCAGTGTTTTCAACAATATCAGAAGTTACTAACAATTCTGTCTTGTCTTTGGGGCTAATACCACCAAAAATGCGCAATACTACTCCCCGCTCAAAATTTGTTAAAAGACTAGGGTCACGTCTGGTGGCACTAACATAACGTTCAGACTTAGCCATGTAAATGGAAAATTTATAACATTGGCCTTTTTTAAGCGGTTTTGCCAGTTTTTGAACGACCGATTCCCAGGTTTTGTTATCGCGGGCGACAAGACCTAAATAGGTATTTTTGTCATATGCCAGCTGAGTTACCCCAAATCCTCCAAAAGGCTGTACATCTGGAGCTGTTTCACCGGGAAATCCGCAATCCATCCAGCCACTTGGCGGTACACCTGCTCTCGGTACATCTTCAAAGGAAGGGTTCTCCAGAAATATTATCTCTGTTTGAGCATTAGAAGCTGTGCCATATACAGTTAGCAATAGAAAAAAAAGCAGATTTTTAGGAAAATGAATCATAGAGCTGTTCATGTATAATTTTATTGTACTAATCTAATTTGTTTAGTTTATTAAACAATAACCGTGCACATTTGATTAATATTGCAAATTTACAAAAGAAAATAGTGTATTTTAATACTGCAGATTATAATTTTGCAATCAATTACTGTTTAAAGTTAAGAACTGAATAAAATGAAAGTTTATAAATTTGGAGGCGCTTCTATTAAAGATGCCGATTCTATAAAAAATGTTGCCCAGATTATTAAAAATAATTTGCCCGATGAAGCTATTATAATCATTTCAGCAGCAGGTAAATCAACTAATGCACTTGAGAAAGTGGTGGATGACTATTTTAATAACAATGGCAATGCCTTTGATTCTCTTGAAAATGTCAAAAAAACTCATGTAGAAATTATCAATGAACTTTTCGATACAGACAGCGATGAGCTATTAGCTGAAATAAATGATCTTTTTGTTGACATAGAATGGATATTGGAAGAAACTGCCAATGGAAATTACGACCAGATTTATGATCAGATTGTATGCCTGGGCGAGCTTTTATCCAGCAAAATAGTATCGGCTTTTCTCGAAAAATCGGGCATTCAAAATAGCTGGCTCGATGTAAGGGATTG
>JBILRK010000433.1:0-3046 GCA_044372705.1 Saprospira sp.
CATTGTTAAAAAACTGTTTGGTGTTTTGTCTGTGTTTGTAGTACAAATATAGAAAAGTTCCAACAAATTATTATAACTTATTTTTACTTTATTTTAATTTTTTATTCCGCTTAGACAAATATAGGCAATTTTATATATTGAAATAAGAATTTTACCTATAATTTTATTTGTATTTATAAGTAATTTACCTATAATTTTTATATAGAACTTATATACAATTACAATAAACTGCCTGACAAGTACTTATGATTTTTATAAAAAAGGCATCAATTAAAGCGGCTTATATTTTAACATTCTGAACTGATAGTGACTTCAGTATATTTAAAGATATTATTTGTTATGTGTGGCAAAATTATTTTCAACTCTTGCAACGATGCTTAATTTCAATAGTTTTTGTCCTATTTTAAATTTGGTTAAGCCTACAAAAAAAGCCTCCCAAAGTGGAAGGCTTGTACTTATTAAATATGGGTAGATTATTATTTTAAGACTATTATGCTATTGATTTCAATAGTGCTAAAACATATTCCTTATTCTGAGCTGCAAATTTATTATCTGAATTATTAGTATTAAGGCATCTCTTTTTAAGTGCCTCCAAAGATGCTTTCAAAGTTTCGAGATTAGTATTCTGGGTATTAGTCGCTTTCATTATTTGCCTTTTTCCTGTTTTTGATTGTTTACATTTAATGTAAAGCTAGCAGGAATTGTTACCTCAGTCAAATAGTTTTTTCTTTCCTTTCGCAATCTATAACTCTTCGGTACTTTTATCTTCCGAAATTAGTAAGGTTACTAAAGCGGCTGTAATAAGCAGTATGCCCCCAACGGTTACAGCAGCCATTCTCGAACCATCGAGCAGATTGGTCATCACATAACCAAAAAACAGGGATGCGATAATCTCAGGCAGTACAATAAAGAAGTTAAAAATACCCATGTAGATACCAATCTTATTAGGTGGCAGACATCCAGTAAGCATGGCATAAGGCATCGATAATATACTACTCCAGGCAATACCTACCAAACCCATTACGACAAAAAGCCCCCATACCTGATCCTTATTTCCTATAAAATTTACCATTATCAAACCCAAACCACCCAACAATAAACAGGTGAAATGTGTCCATTTCATGGATAATCGTGAAGACAAAAAAGGAAGAAAAAGTGCGAATACAAATGTAATTATATTCTCGAAAGAATAGGTTAAACCTGCCATGTTTTGGCCTTCAGTATAAGCATCGGTTCCAGGCGTCCCACCATATATATCTACAGCGACCGCTGGCGTATAATAAAACCACATAAGAAAAAGTCCGGGCCAGGTAAGAAACTGTACTAAGGCCAACTGTTTCATTCGCTTTGGCATATTGAAAAGGGAATTAAAAATCTCTGAAAAGCCGGAAGCAAGACCTTTCTTTTCTTCATTTTTGCTCTCCAAATCACTCGGCGGATACTCCTTGCTAGTAAATACAGTGTACAAAACAGCCAACAGGAAGGCAATTGCACCCAGATAAAAACTCCACTTTACGTTGTCGGCCACCTGACCTTTTGCTGCAACCGATGATACGCTGAGCCAATTGGTAAAAATCCAGGGTAATGCCGAGGCAATAGTAGCGCCCACACCTATAAAAAAGCTTTGCATGGCAAATCCTCTGGCACGTTGCTTTTCATCCAGCTTATCGGCAACAAAGGCCCTGAATGGCTCCATTGATATATTAATAGATGAATCCAAAATCCAAAGCAAGCCCGCAGCCATCCAGAGGCTCGATGAGTTGGGCATTAGAATCAGACAGAGTGAGCTGAGAATTGCTCCTATGAGAAAATAAGGCCTTCTTCTTCCCAAAGTCGGATGCCAGGTTCTGTCGCTCAAATAGCCTATGATAGGCTGCACAATGAGCCCTGTAAGTGGAGCAGCAAGCCAGAGTGCCGGAATTTCTTCGGGTTTTGCCCCAAGATTCTCATAAATCGAGCTCATATTGGCCATTTGGAGTCCCCATCCGAACTGTATGCCCATAAAGCCAAAGCTCATATTCCATATCTGCCAGAAAGATAATTTCGGCTTAGCTGCTGTCGTCATATTTTAAATTATTTATGGTAAACCAAATATTCCCAAGCTCCCATCTTGATTTTTCCAGAGGTCGCATCCAGCTTTTTATTGCTGTACAATTCGGTATAATCACCTTTTAACCTGCTATTGTCGAAACTGACTTCACGCGGAGTTTTTGAGAAATTAAACACACAGAAAACCGATTTGTCCTGTTTGGAGCGCTCGAAGGCAAAACCCAATGTGTCGGTTTCGGGACTGAGAATATTCAAATCTCCACCATAGCTACCGTTCCACAGCGCCTGATTTTCATGTTTCAGTTTCAAAAGTGGTTTATAAAAATCGGTCATTTTCCAATCTTTCCAAATGATGGGATCTTTTTCAAAAAATTTGAGCCTTTTTTCAAGCGAAGCTTCCTGTCCATTGTAAATCAAAGGCATACCTTCCAAGGTTGCAGCAAGCACTGCAAAGCTTTTTACTGCATCGCCCAGACGTTCTTTTTCGGTTCCTTTCCATGAATTTTCATCGTGATTTGATGTAAAATGCAGTCTGAAAGCTTCTTTCGGAAATTCTTTTGCTTTGCCATTCAAATATTTTCTGATATCGTTGACCGATTTTTTACCCTGGGCCACTTCATTCATGATAAAATGAAATTCCCATCCGTAAGTCATATCAAAGGCTTTTTCATGCAATTTGGCATTTTCTGCCTCGGCCAACATAAATACTGGCTTAATGCTGTCGAGTGCGGGGCGCACTTCATTCCAGAAATCTACAGGAACCCAGTCGGCCACATCGCAGCGGTAACCGTCGATATCGCATTCTTTTACCCAAAATTTCATGGCATCAATCATAGCTGCGCGCATCTCCTTATTATCGAAATTCAAATCGGCCACATCCCACCAGTCAGTTCCGATTGGCGGCTGCATTTTTCCGGTCGAATCGGGTGTGTACCAATCGAGATGCCCCTGCTCTACCCAAACATTGTCGAAAGCAGTGTGATTGGCCACCCAGTCG
>JBILRK010000434.1:0-3037 GCA_044372705.1 Saprospira sp.
TAAACGATTTTGGTTTGGCTAGAAATCCAATTGCTAAAATTGCAAATAAAGATAACAAATCATCGTTTAGGAAATGCATCAAAACAAAAAAATCCGGTCAGAGCCGGATTTTTTAAGTATAAAAGTTGCTATTTACAATTGAGCAAGCAGCTCGGCTTTTTTCTTATCGAATTCTTCCTGTGTAATAAGACCAGCCTCTTTCAGTTTGTTTAGTTTGGCAAGTTTTGCCATGATATCATCTTCTCCAGCACCTTGGTTGTTCGCCTGATTGTTTTGGTTCATCTGATTCATTTGGTTATTGCCTCCCATAGGGTTATTCATCATTTGCTGCATCATCTGATTCATCATCATCTGTTGCATCATATTTTGCTGCATATTATTCTGAAAATTCTGAGGATTCATACCATGTTTGGCAGATTCTTTCATAGCTTCCATTTGGGCAAATCTATCCATTTTATTCAGTTGATCCTGCCCTGTAAGATTCACCTTGCTTAATTCATTGAGGTGTGCCTCAACTTCGGGTGGAAGTGAGACTGAAGAAATCTGGAATTTTGTAAGCTCAATTCCGAATGGATCCAAGTCTTTTTGAAGCATTGGACCTATTTTATCTCCAAGTGAAGAATAGTTGGCATAAATATCAAAAGCGGATACACCACTTTGAGCCAAGGCTTCAGCAAATTTGGGGGCAATGAGCGCTCGTAAGGTATCTTCTAGTTCAGAAATATACAAAACATCTTTTGTGCCGGCATATTCTCTGTAGAATAGTTTGGGATCTTTAATTCTGATAAAATAAACACCAAATGCACGTATTTGAATACGACCTGCTTCTGGATCTTTTATAAAAATTGGGTTTGGAGTCCCCCATTTCATATTGGTAAACTGCTTGCCACTAACGAAATATACATCGCATTTAAATGGCGAATTGAAACCGTATTTCCAGGACTTTAGCGTAGTGAGAATAGGCATGTTTTCGGTGGTAAGCATGTGCCTGCCCGGGAAATAAACATCGGCCAGCTGTCCCTCGTTCAGAAAAAGACCCATTTGGGACTCTCTTACAGTGAGTTGTGCACCATATTTAATGTTAGAATTTTTGCTTGGAAATTTCCATAGCACAATGTCATTGCTTTCTTCTTTCCATTCAATGACCTCTATTAATTCATTTCTGATAAAACCGAACATAGCCAGATGGTTTTGGGGTTAAAGTATTATTTACGTTTAAAGAAATTATAAAATAATGTCTTTAAAGAGATTAGCAGGGATTTTTTAATAAATCTGCCTATTAAACCGAAGATTGAAAAATAAAGTTCAATTGTAACTTTTAAAAATTACAAACCCATAGCATGTTTCATGTTGTTCATTTGGGCTTGCCAAAATGCTTTTTCCTGTTTAACCTCAAAGTCGTCGCAAAAAGCGGTAATTTCCAACACAGTCTGACCTGTAATTTCTCCTTTACTAATTTTAAATTCGAGATATTCGGTTGGATAATCTTCCCACTGCAGGCTTAGGTATTCCTCCTCAATATCTTCGAGTATGTAGGCAATTTCTTCACTGCCTTCCCAGCTGTAAGTATAGCTGTCTTCGGTCATTGAACAATCATCGCTAAACCATCGGGTAAGACAGTCGGGTGATGTCAAAAATTCATACACAATTGTGGGAGATGCTTTGAAACTAAACTCACAATTAAATTTAACTCTGCTCATGTTTAATACTTAATAGTTGATTGAGGGCACAATTAAGCTAAAAAAATAATAATTTCAAATGAGATTTACCATTTATTTACAAAAAATGAAATTTTAGCTTCAAATGTTGAACTTTTGCATTTGTTTTAAACAGAAATCTTTGCCCTGGGCCCCAATTCTATCAACTCCAAATTGCTAACTTTTCCTTCAAAAACATCAAAGCGGAGCAGTGTTTTTGTTTTGTGCCAACCTTCGATACCGCAGGCTCCCGGATTCATGTGCAGCAGACCAAACTTAGGATCGGGCATTACCTTTAAGATATGTGAATGTCCTGTAATGTATAGGCCCGGGGGATTTAAGAGCATTGTTTCCTTTATTTTTGCGGGGTATTTGCCCGGATAACCGCCTATATGTGTTATCCACACATCTAGCCCCTCAACAGAAAATCGATTGTGCTCTGGAAAACGCAGTTGCATTTTTTTATCATCGATGTTGCCATAAACTGCCCTAAGCGGTTTGAAAGCCTCTAGCTTGTCGGCCAGCTCATGGCTGCCTATGTCGCCTGCATGCCAAATCTCGTCACAGTCGGCAAAATAATGGAATATTTGCGGGTCGAGATGAGAATGTGTGTCGGAGAGCAGGCCAATTTTCATTTGTTTGTGTTTGAGATGTTAAGCTGCAAATTTAAGTAGCGTAGCTTTGACTGTAACAATTGATAGGGATATTTTTTTCTTTCACTTTTTTGTGACTTGGGTGCATACGCTGGGTTAAAACCCAAGACCAATTGAAAGCCTAAAAAAACTAAGCCCCCGAAAGCAATCGAGGGGCATCAGTTTTTTAAGGCTTATTCTTAAATCAAAGTATAATTATTTAGACTTATAAATCTTTCGCGTATCAAGCAGTACAGCGCCATCAAAAATGCGGACAAGGTACAATGCTTCAGGTAAGTCATTGTTGTTTAGCGAAACCTTTAGGGTTCGACTTGAGGCATCGAGTGACAACTCTTTTTGCAGGGTTCCTTTTAAAGTGAAAAATTGTAAGCGCAGTTTATTTTTTGGCATATCGCCTAATTCAATATAAAGCGCTTCAGCTACAGGATTGGGATAAAGTTTGATAGAGAGTGCACTATTTACTTCATCCAGTCCGGTTGAAATAGCCACAACATTTGAAAATGTTTCGGAACCATCAAAATCCAACTGCCTTAGGCGATAATACTGAGTTGGGTGAATCAGCTGTCCATCCTTGTAATTATAAGCCAATTCAGCACGACTGTTTCCATTTTCTTTAGAATAGACAAAGCCAATACGTTCAAAGTTAGCCGCATCGAGAGAACGTTGAATTTCAAAGCCCATATTATT
>JBILRK010000435.1:0-3034 GCA_044372705.1 Saprospira sp.
CGTAGAGCTCCATAGCTTTGGCCTTATTTTTAAGTTCTGTTTCCTGGATTTCGGCCATTTTGAACAAGGCATTGTCTGTCAGGATACCATCTTTATATTCCTCTGGAATTTTACCCAGCAGTTCTAGGGCTTTATCGAACTGACGTTTTTTGATAAATATTTTGGCTTTGGCATAATAAACATCATCGCCAAGTCCGTGAGTAGGGAATTTAAGCAGCAGACTGTCCATCTTTTCGAAGGCCTCTTCGAAGCGGTTTTGAAAGATAAGCAGGTCGGCCTCGGCAAAAAAGCGCATGCTTGTGGCAGAGGTGTCCAGATTGAAATGTTCCATGATGAATACCGAAACATCGATGGCATCATTCGATATAAGTTCAGAAGTAGAGCCTTTTAGCACGTCGAGCTGGTCTTGTGCCCATTCAAAATCACCTTTATAATAGGAGAGTTTGGCATTTTTGTAACGAGCCATTTCTCCAAGTGGGGCATCTTTCATCTCTTTGTCAACCTGAGAATAGAGAAGAGATGCTTCCCAGATTTCGCCCTTCATCAGGAAAAAATCTCCAAGTTTAATCTTAGCCTCAGATAACTGATTGCGGTCGAGCATTGGTATCGCAATGAGCTCCTCCATTAGCTTGATGGATTTGGAAAGATTGTTCAGATAAAAGGCTTGCAGTTCGGCGAGTTCCTGCATAATGGCTGCAGTTTTTCTTGCTTTGCCAAATTCCTCCAGAAATGATTCATATTCCTTTTCAAGCAGTTGAATTTCTTCTTTGGAATAATTGAAACCTGCAGTCAGTAAATTTCTTTTGGTTGCGAGTAGCAGCTGTTTAGAGTCGATATAGTAAAGGCAGGATTTCCCTTTTTCTTTAATAATATATTCAAAACAGAGGATGGCAGCATCATATTGTTTTTCATTAGTGGCCATCTGTGCGAGCTTGAAAATTCTGGTCCCGTTTTCGTCCAGGCGTTTGTCCATCGCTTTTGCCTGGGTTAGGGCAGATTCAAAATCATTTTCCAGGATATAAACCCAAATGAGAAGTTCAGAATAGAGCGTAATTGAAGGGTCTTTCTGCATTCTGGCATAAAGCTGTTTTTTTAATTCGTCGTAACTGCCAGTCATTTCTGGCAGAAAACGCTGCAAAAATGCTTGAATATTAGTAAGCCTGTTAGGCATAAATTCCAAGGCATTCAGGTACTGTTCGGTCATTTTCACAGCATCTCCCTTGTCGCGATATATGCCTGCAATTTCATAGGCAAACAGATATTTTTCCTTAATTATTTTTTCACCTTTTTCATAGGTTTGCAAGGCATAATCAAATTTTTTGACGTCGGAAAATGCCGTCGCAAGTGCGTTTACCTGTACTTGATTTGGGGCAAGTTGTTTGATGGCTTTTTCGTATTGTTCTTTAGCGTCAGCACTTTTGTTTAATTTTTCCAAAATGTTCCCCAAATCGACATAGCGCTCTACTTTATCGGGGGCTGCCTTTATAGCTTTTCGGATCATTTTGTCAGCATCAGTAAACTGCTCCAGCTCAGTCAGACTTATGAGATAGCGATCGTAGTAATAATCCTGAACCTTATCTTTTTCGTGCAGATCTTTGAAACATTCTGCAGCTTTCTTAAACTCTCCATTATTGAAATATTCATTGCAAAGACGTGCCTTTTGCGCATCGTTGATAATCTGAGCATTAAGAGAAGAAAGCAGGACGAGAAGTCCAAAAATTAAGGTATATTTTTGCATTGTTGCTGTGTTGTTAATTCAAATTCAACTTATGGCATTCTAATGGAAAAATTCCAAATACCAATTATAAAGATACGCCAATAAAGGATAAAAGTTATTTAGCGAAGCCAAAATAAGAAAATTTTAACCCAAAACGCTTGTTTACCAAGATAAAAAAACCTCCTTTCCATTTTGAAAAGGAGGCTATATTATTGCGTTGATTTATTAGAAAATAATACCAATGCGAAGGCCGATGTTGTGAAAACCTGTGCGTGCTTTGTTTTCTTTAAAAGTAGGAGCGTTAGGATCTGTTATGTTGTCATAAAGTTGATTTTTCTTAACAGTGTCGATAAAACCATAGTTGTAGTAAAAACCACCAACTAAACGCAGGCCACCATCTTCATTAGGCGCATACTCAACACCAGCACCAGTTCCCAATGAAAGCTGAAGGAAGTTGATATCCTTATAAATGTTTTCTCCTTTTGAAATTTCGGGTGTGTAATAACCGGGAGGGGGCGTGACTGAGCCAGTGGTTCTTGGGGCATCAACTGTGCCACGGGCTGATACGGGAACTCCAACAGTGACTATAGGTAGATGAAAAAATGCACGCAAGTAACTTTGTCCTAACTCATTTGTGCGCAACTTTAATCCGAAAGGTACCTCAATATAGTTGATGTTGTAACGAACATTAGTACCTGCAACCAATGGCAATTCTGTACCTGGAGTTTGTGATACATTAGCAGATATATTTGTCCGATTGTTAATATACATCTCATTGTCCAATTCGCTTCTCATGAAAATTTTACCACCATCTTCATAATTGAGTTTACCCCCTTTGTTAAGGGCAAAATTGCCCCCAAAGGTAAAGGCATAGTTTTCTCCATCAGAGAAATAATATTCCATTTCTACACCAAAACCAAAAGCCATATTGGCTCCATTAGGTGCAACATTCTTTTTGTCATTACTCGCCATCAGGGAGATCAGTGGGTCTACGTGAACACCAAATTTGAAACCCTGTGCTTGTACATACAATACAGTAAGCAAAAAGGCCGTTAGTAAAGAAAATTTGCGTAGCATAGTTTTTGTTTTTAAGATTTTGAATCGAGTATTTGAAAAAATAAAAGTAATTTTGAAGCGCTTTAGTTTAACACAAAGGTATTTTAACTGACTTAAAATTGTATGAGAATTTCAAAAATTGTCTATTTATCTCTAATGTTGAGCAGTATGCTTGCTGTATTTGCATCCTGCACCAAGACCTATAAACCTAGGATAAAATACAAGGCCGAAGTGAGCGATATCAAATCAGATGTAGCACTT
>JBILRK010000436.1:0-3033 GCA_044372705.1 Saprospira sp.
AAAATGAACATCAAAAAAATGAAGATATGGACCCGATAATTACTGTAAGACCACTTGGTTTTCAATGGGACACTGCCGATCCCTTTTTGTTTTGCGTGCATCACGAGGATGATTTTCCCAGAGGAAATGATAAAATGGGCCCTGAGGCTGATTATTTGAAAGGCCGTCACCTTGGCGATGATTTTATTATCAAAGACGGTTTTAGAATGTATCATGGCAAAACGGTACCGGGTTTTCCTGGTCACCCGCACCGCGGCTTCGAGACCATAACAGTTGTGAGAAAAGGATTGGTCGATCATGCCGATTCTATGGGCGCTGCAGGCCGCTATGGCAATGGCGATGTACAATGGATGACTGCCGGCAAAGGCGTACAGCATGCCGAAATGTTTCCCTTGCTAAAGAAAGATGAACCCAATCCTTGTGAGCTTTTTCAAATCTGGCTTAATCTCCCTGCAAAAAACAAAATGGTAGAGCCGCATTTCAAAATGCTTTGGCAGGAAGATATCCCCATTTATAGAAATAAAGATACAAAAGGAAAATCTATTGAAGTGGAAGTCATTGCAGGCTCACTTGCCGATAAAACAGCTATTGCTCCACCGCCAAACTCCTGGGCTGCCGACACCAATAATGCCGTTGCTGTTTGGAACATCACTTTAGAAGCTGGAGCAGAATGGACAATCCCTAAAACAATGCCTGGCATAAATCGAATCATCTATTTTTACATGGGTAATAGTCTAACCGTAGCTGGCAAAGTTGTAAAAAATTATCACATGGTTCAGCTGCAATCAAATGTTGATGTACAGCTGCAAAACAGCGATTCAGAAGCAAGAATTTTAATGCTGCAGGGGCGTCCAATCAATGAACAGGTTATGCAGTACGGGCCATTTGTCATGAATACCAAAGATGAAATAAAACAGGCCTTCGAAGATTACCATGCTACGCAGTTTGGTGGCTGGCCCTGGTCTAAATACGATCAGGTACATCCTCGAGAAAAAGGACGATTTGCCAAACATGCAGATGGTAAAGAAGAAACCAGAAGTTAATATCCTATACACACAGCACGAAGTGCCATCCAACTACCAACTACCAACATACCAACTACCATGAACAGAAAAAATTCAGAAACACTATACAGCGAAGCAAAAAATTATTTTCCGGGGGGAGTAAGTTCACCCGTTCGAGCATTTAAATCAGTTGGCGGAACGCCATTATTTATAAAGAAAGGAGATGGAGCCTATGTATGGGATGAAGATGATAATCGATTTGTTGACTTCTGCTGCTCTTGGGGACCACTTATCTTGGGACATAACAATACTGGAATCAGAGAAGCGATTATCGAAGCAGTGCACAATGGAACCTCATTTGGCACGCCAACCCGTTTCGAAAACAGATTGGGCAAACTACTAATAGAAAACAATCGCTTCATTGAGAAAATGCGCTTTGTGAGCTCAGGTACAGAGGCCGTGATGTCTGCCATTCGTTTGGCAAGAGGTTACACTGGCAAAAGCAAGATTCTCAAGTTCGAAGGTTGTTACCACGGACATGTAGATTCCTTGCTTGTTAAAGCTGGCTCGGGTCTAGTCACCTTTGGCGTATCTACCAGTGCCGGAATTCCTGAAGCTTTCGCCAAAGAGACCCTCGTATTGCCGCTCAATGACCTCGATGGGGTAGAGAAATTGATGCAGGAAACAACTGATTTGGCCTGTGTTATTATCGAACCGGTTCCTGCCAATAACGGACTACTATTGCAAACAAAAGCATATCTCGAAGGATTGAGGGCGCTTTGCACAAAATACAATGTGTTGCTTGTTTTTGACGAAGTTATCTCCGGTTTCCGTGTAGGCTTTGAAGGGGCTGCCGGATACTACAATATACAGCCCGACATTGTTACCTATGGTAAAATCATCGGCGGTGGTATGCCTGTAGGTGCCTATGCTGCCAGCAACGAACTCATGAGTTGTGTTGCGCCCGAAGGTCCTGTATATCAGGCAGGAACACTATCCGGAAATCCCGTTGCTATGTCGGCTGGATTTGCTGCTGCAGCACAATTGATTGAGTCGGGTTTTTATGAAAAAATGGCTGCAAAAACTCAAAAATTTATAGCTAAGATTGATGACTATTGCAAATCCAAAGGATACGAAGTAAGTTTTCCAACCATCGGATCAATTTTCTGGATTGCATTTACACATGATACCATTCGCACTGCCGAGCAAATTGACCCCAAGAGTATGGACAAATTCAAAGTACTGCATGCAGAATTACTCGAAAGAGGCATTTACCTTGGACCTTCTGGCTTTGAGGTTGGTTTTGTTTCGGCTGCTCATACGGAGGAAATTTTGGATGAATCGGCAAGCATTATGTGCGAGGCTATGGATGTGGTTTTTGCTTAAGGATGAAAGATTGAAAGAGAAAAGAATGTCTGGTCAGTAAGACGAGATGAAAGATATTTTAGTACGAAGGAGCTAGGTACCAGGTACAAGTACACGGATTTGCGCCTTTGCCTGAAAATAGCTGTAGACTATGAAAGCGGAAAGATTTTTCAATTTGATAATTTGAAAATGAGATAATTTGAAAATGTGTTACAAGTTGTCGATGAATTTGAAAGATATAATTTTTAATTTCTGAGTTCCGAGGATATGTCGAGCTCCGCTAAGCAAATCTGATTTCTAGAAAATGTCTAGAGTCTAAATGTCTGGCGTCTATTGAAAAAGTCTTGCTACCTGCTACTTGATACTTGCTACAAAAGTCTTCTCCAGCGTCTATTAAATAGTTTTGATACTTGTTACTAGATACAAAAAATGCCCTACAACCATCTAACCCTCAAAAGCATTGCACTGACCAATTTTAAAAATTACAGTCAGGCTGAATTGGATATATCACAAAAACTCAATTGTTTTGTGGGTGATAATGGCATGGGCAAAACAAATCTGTTGGATGCTATTCATACACTCTGCCTGGCTAAAAGTCATTTTTTGTCTTCTGACCAGAATCTAGTCAAGACGGATGAAACATTTTTTAGGTTGCAGGCTGTTT
>JBILRK010000437.1:0-3029 GCA_044372705.1 Saprospira sp.
GAGCTCACAGAGGAAAACCTGCAGGCGCGTATCAGAGGCATGCTGCTCATGGCCATTTCCAATAAATTTGGCAACATCCTGCTCAATACTTCCAACAAAAGCGAGGCTGCTGTAGGCTATGGCACCCTCTACGGAGATATGGCCGGCGGACTAAGCGTGCTGGGCGATGTTTACAAAACCGAGGTCTATGAACTGGCCCGTTATATCAATAAAGATGGCGAGATCATCCCCGAGAGTACGCTCAACAAGCCGCCTAGTGCCGAATTGCGCCCCGACCAAAAGGATAGCGACAGTTTGCCTCCCTACGATATCCTCGATCAGGTGCTCTATCATTATATCGAAAAAAGAAAGGGCCCTAAAGAGCTCATCGCTATGGGTTTCGATGAGGTATTGGTAAAGCGTGTGCTAAAACTGGTCAACATCAATGAATTTAAACGTGCTCAAATGGCACCGGTGCTCCGGGTTTCGCCCAAAGCCTTTGGCGTAGGAAGAAGAATGCCGATTGTTGGAAAATACCTTTAGGATGGAATATTTTTCATTGAACATTGAGTATTGAGCATTGAGTATTGAACATTGAGTATTGAACATTGAGCATTGAGCATTGAGTATTGAACATGTATTTTTCTAGCTCCTATTTACTAATCACTTGAAACTAAATTACTGGCAACTAAACACTAAAATACTGGCCACATCAAAACTACTAAATCCCTGGTCCTTAGTTCCTGGTACCTAAATCACTGGTTACTGGCTACTAAATCCCCAGTCCTTAGTTCCTGGTCCCTAAATCACTGGTTACTGGCTACTAAATTACTAGTACCTAGTACCTGGCTCTTCAATACTAAAATTCTTTTATCTTTCCTCTTTCCTCTAAACTAGTTACTCCACACTAAATGATCTTTAAATCTATAAGTCTCTAAATCTAATGAAAATAAAGCAAACACAAAACTGGATAGAAAAAGTAGTACTCGGCCTCAACTTTTGCCCCTTCGCGCACAAGGAAGTCGAAAATAACCGAGTTCGCTATGTACAGTCTGATGCCTTGCAGGCAGAAATGGCGCTGCAAGATCTTCTCAAGGAAATACAATATCTAGAGGATCATCCCGAGACCGAAACAACCTTGCTCATTTACCCACTTGGGTTTTCAGATTTTGATGATTACCTCGATCTGCTCGATCTGGCCAATGCGCTGATTGAAGACCAAAACTATGAGGGCATCTTTCAGGTGGCAAGTTTTCATCCCAATTATTTATTTGCCGATTCAGGCCCAGATGATGCTGCCAATTATACCAACCGCTCGCCATATCCTATGCTGCATCTGCTGCGCGAAGAAAGCTTGGAAAAGGCATTGGAGAATCATCCCAATCCCGACGCAATTCCTGAGCGCAATGTAAAATTTGCCCGAGAAAAAGGCCTTGCTTATATGCAGGTGCTGCTGGAAGCCTGTATGAATAGCGAAAGCTGATTTGAAGGCACTTCTACGCTCACGCAAAAGAAACAAAAATCGAAAATTTGAAATCAGAAGGATGAAAGATTTACTTTATGGCCTCTGTGTATGTATTTTTGTGCTTTGTGGTAAAAATTTCAGCAGAGTTGGTACTTTCCTCTTTACTTTAACAGGGCTATCTCAGGCAAAGACGCAAAGCAAGTATTGCTTACTACATTACTATACACTAGTAATGACTCGTCCTAAAAAACTGGTTATTGGTTACTAAAGAACTAGTACCTCGTACCTAAAGTGCTGGCTACTAAAGAACTATAACCAAGTACCTGGTTCCTCCGCACTAAAAAGCATCTTTTATCTTACTCCCCTCATAAAGCTCATATTTCAGAAAGCGACACTCCAATGCCCCATTAAAGAGTACCAGACGTTCGGCAGCTCTCAATCCGATTCTTTTTACAGCATCGGGATTTGAACTTAAAATCCAGGCATTGTAACCTTTGTATTTTTGTTTTAATGCATCTCCAATTTCCTTATATAGGGCTTCCACATCTTCAGGCTTCAGCCTTTCGCCATAGGGAGGATTTATTATGACTGTACCTGGGGTTGTAGGTGCCTCTTTTTCCCTGAAATCGCCCTGAGAAATTCTTACAATATCATCAATTCCGGCTGCTTCAATGTTCTGACGGGCCTCTCTGATAGCACGCCCATCGATATCGGAACCATAAATCCAATTTTCCCATTCTATTTCGGCCTCCATCAGTTCGGATCTTGCCTGCAGAAAAAGTTCGGGACTAAAATTTTTCCAATAGTGAAAACCAAAGACTTTGCGGCGCAGATTGGGCGCTTTGTTGGCCGCAATGAGGGCTGCTTCGGCAAGGATGGTACCCGATCCACACATAAAATCAACCAGGGGCGACTGCTTATCCCAACCACTCAGGAGAACCATTCCGGCTGCGAGTACCTCGTTTAAAGGTGCAGCATGTCCGCCACTTCTGTAGCCCCTGCGATGTAGCGAAGGTCCACTACTGTCGACCGAAATCGTACACTGTTGCCCGGAGATGTGTACATAAATCTCTACATCGGGATTATCTTTATCGATATTGGGTCTTTCACCGGTTAGCTGCCTGAAAAGATCGGCAATAGCATCTTTGGTTTTCAGCGCTGCAAAAAGGGGCGTATTAAATGCATCGTTATTATTAACAATTGCCCTCACAGCATAAGTTTGTTCCTTTCTGAACCAGCGCAGCCAGTTAATGCTTTTAACCAAACTGTAGAGATTATCGGCATTGTTGACCTTTTCGACTGCTATAGGATGCAGAATATGCAGGGCAGTGCGCAGGGCCATATTGGCTTTGTACATCGTTAGCTGATCGGCATCAAAGCTGACCGCTCTTTTTAATTTTATTATATTTTGGGCGCCCAGGTTTTTGAGCTCCTCAGCCAGCACTTCTTCCAGTCCCTGAAATGTTTTAGCGATGTATTGTTCCATTTATGTTGCAATTGTTAAAATTCAAATCAATCTGCAAAACTAAGTATAAGCAGTTGAAAAATTATTAAAAGGCAGATTAAACTTGGAAAATAGGCGTCA
>JBILRK010000567.1:0-11572 GCA_044372705.1 Saprospira sp.
GTTGCTCCAAAGGAAGGTATAGGTTCCGGTACCACCTGCGGCCACTACTGTGGCGGCTCCGTCGCAGGCGCCGGCGCAGCTGATTTGTGAGCCATTATAGTTTGAGGTGATACTGATACTTGTGATGTTCAGTGCAGGCGGTGCAGTGATTACAAAAGGTACTGTTGTGGTACAGCCTCTGTTATCTGTGATTGTTACTACATAGTTTCCTGCAGCAAGGCCTGTGAAGGTACCTGTTGCCTGTGGCGTGCCTAGTGAGAAAGTATATGGTGCTGTGCCTCCATTGGCTGTGACTGTTGCTGCTCCGTTCGTACCGCCGCTACAGTTGGCGTTGGTAGTGCCGCTTAGAGAGGCTGTTAGTGCTGTTGGGTTTGGAAGGCTTACTGTTGTTGTAAACTCACAGCCGTTATTGTCTCTTACTCTTACGGAGTAAGTGCTTCCGCCGCAAAGGCCTGTAGCTGTCTGTGTGATCTGGCTATTGGCAGACCATAAGAAAGTATATGGTGCTGTGCCGCCTGTTGCTGTTACTGTTGCTGTTCCATTACAGCCATTATTACAGCTTACTTGTTGTGTTACGCTTGCTGTAGCAGATACCGTTGTAGATGGTTGCGTTATCGTAGTGCAAACAAAGGTCTCACAGAAGTTCAGATCCGATACCGTGACGCAGTAGTTGCCTGCAGGTAAATTATTGAACAAATTGCTCGATAGCGGGCCGTTGCCAATGTTGAAAGTGTAGCCAGGAATACCGCCTGATGCAGCTACTGTGAAGGCTCCTGTAGAGTCGCCACTACATAGAATGTTGATCTGGCTGGCTATTGAGCTTGATAGTAGCGCCGGTTGCGTTACCGTAATCGAGGTGCTCTGTGTGCAGCCGCCAGCGTCCGTAATCGTTACGGTGTATACGCCAGCGCATTGGTTGGTTAAGCTCGCTGTGTTGGCACCAGTGTTCCAAAGGAAGGTGTAGGGCGCTGTGCCACCAGCTGCTGTTGCCGTGAAGGCAGCATCGCAGACGCCATTGCAGCTTACAGGCTGACCGTTGTATAAGGTGTCGAAGGTGATGGAAAGAACTGGCTGATTGGATTGAATCAGATTATATGTACTTACGTTGCGGCAGTTTAAGGCATCTGTGACCGTAACTGTGTAGCTACCTACTGCCAGGTTATTAATATTTTGGTTTGTTTCACCATTTGACCATAAGAAAGTATAAGGTGTTGTGCCACCAGAAACTGATAAACTTATAGCTCCGGAAGTTGGGGCTCCGCAAGTTAGGTTTGTGATTGTTTCTGTTACGGAGACCGAACTTGCGCTAAGTGCAGTTCCCGAAAGTGTTGAAATACAGTTATTATTGTCTGTTATACTTACTGTGTAGTTTCCTGCTGACAATGCACTGATATCCTCAGTCGTTGCACCGTTACTCCATAAGAAAGTATAAGGTGTTGTGCCACCAGAAACTGTGATAGATGCAGTCGCATCATTACCTGCGCAGCTTGCGTCGGTAACCGTAATCGTGGCAGCAACTGCGCTAGGCTGAGTAACTGTTAGTCCCGATACTGTTCCTGTACATCCGTTCGCATCAGTGGCGGTTAAAGCATAAGTGCCTGCGCCTATGCCCGTAATATCCTCCGACGTGCGGCCATTAGACCATAAATAGGTGTAGGGTGCAATGCCACCAGAAGTAGTAACTGCTATAGAGCCGTTGGAGCCGCCGTTGCAGTTGACATTGGTGATTGTGGGGCTTAATAAAATAGGTGAATTACAATTAGATCCACATGGTGTCAATTGTACAGTAGTTGTGAATGTTGAGGTACATGAATTTGCATCTGTTACAGTTACAGTATAGCTTCCATCGGCAAGACCTGTCAAATCTTCAGTTGTACGGCCATTACTCCAAACAAAAGTGTAAGGAGATGATGCACCGGAAACATTTAGGTCAATCGCCCCGTTGATTAAGAGACAGACTGAATTTGTATTAGCTGATGATACTGATAATGCAGATGATCCTGTTACTGTAATGGAGGATGTTGCTGTACAGCTGTTCAAACTTGTTACAGTAACTGTAAAGGTACCAGCTGCTAATCCAGTATTATTTTGTGTTGTCTGACCATTACTCCAAGCAAAAGTGTAAGGAGAAGTTGCCCCACTTGGAGATAGGGTTATAGATCCATTGCTTAATCCACAACTGGCATTGGTAATAGCAGATGAAATTGAAACAGCTGATGAACCAGTTACAGTAATCGATAATGTCGCTGTACAGCTGTTAGCACTGCTAACAGTAACAGCGAAGATACCAGCGGCGAGGGCTGAGATATCCTCAGTTGTTGATCCATTACTCCAGGCAAATGTATATGGTGAAATATCTCCACTCGGTGTGAGGTTTATCGAGCCATTATTCAACCCACAGCTAGTATTCGTGATAGCTGAAGAAATTGTAAGAGCCGATGATCCAGTAACGGTAACCGATGATGTTGCCGTGCAGTTGCCAGAACTTGTGGCCGTAACGTTATAGATACCTGCAGCAAGCGCAGATAAGTCTTCAGTGGTTAATCCGTTACTCCAGATAAAGGTATATGGTGCTGTTGCTCCACTTGGGGTTAAATTGATAGAACCATTATTTATGCCACAACTGGCATTCGTAACAACTGAAGAAATTAAAAAAGCTGAAGATGTAGTAACTGTATTGGATGATGTAGCCGTACAGTTATCAGAACTTGTGACCGTAACTGTGTATGAGCCAGCAACTAGGGCAGAAATGTCTTCAGTTGTGGATCCGTCACTCCAAATAAAGGTGTAAGGAGCAGTCGATCCACTGGGAGTTAAATTAATCGAACCATTGACTAATCCACAACTCGCATTGGTTACAGCTGAAGAAATTGTAACAGATGTAGAACCATTAACAGTAATAGAAGAAGTTGTTGTACAGTTTACAGCACTTGTAACAGTAATCGTGTACGTACCTGCGGCGAGCGCAGATATGTCTTCTGTGGTTAATCCGTTATTCCAAATAAAGGTATAGGGTGCCGTCGATCCGCTGGGCGTTAAATCGATTGCGCCATTATTTAATCCACAATTGGTATTCGTAACAACTGAAGTTATTGTAACAGCTGAGGAACCGCTAACGGTAATTGAAGATGTCGCTGTACAGTTGTTAGCACTACTAACAGTAACTGTGTAGGTACCCTCTGCGATGGCAGAGATATCCTCGGCAGTTAATCCATTACTCCATGTAAAGGTATATGGCGAAGATGCTCCACTAGGTGTCAAATTTATAGCTCCATTGCTTAATTCACAACTGGCATTGGTTACAACAGAAGAAATTGATAAAGCTGAAGAGGCAGAAACACTAATGGATGATGTAGCTGTGCAGTTATCAAAGCTGGTAACAGTAACATTATAGGTACCCGCAGCAAGCGCAGATATGCCCTGGGTGGTTGATCCATCACTCCAAATAAAGGTATAAGGAGCCGTCGATCCAATGGGAGTTAAATTGATGGAACCATTGTTTAACCCACAGCTTGCATCCGTAACAGATGAAGAAATTGATAGAGCTGATGAAGCTGTTACTGTTATGGAGCTTGTCGCAGTACAACTATTGGCACTTGTAACAGTAACTCTAAAAGTTCCGGCTGCTAATCCTGTGTTGTTCTGTGTTGTTCGGCCGTTACTCCAGGCAAAGGTATATGGAGCATTCGCACCACTTGGTGTTAAATTTATTACACCATTGTTTAGTCCGCAACTGGCATTCGTGACAACTGAAGAAATTGTAACAGATGTAGAAGGATTTACAGTGATGGATGATGTAGCAGTACAGCTATTAGCGCTGGTTACAGTAACCGTATAAGTGCCTTCTGCA
This sequence comes from Saprospira sp., assembly GCA_044372705.1. Classification (GTDB taxonomy): domain Bacteria; phylum Bacteroidota; class Bacteroidia; order Chitinophagales; family Saprospiraceae; genus Saprospira. Next base: position 3,851 of record JBILRK010000567.1, read on the forward strand.
ATTCCAGTATTATTTTGTGTAGTTCGTCCGTTACTCCAGACAAAGGTATATGGGGCAGTCGCTCCACTTGGAGTCAGATTTATAGATCCATTGTTTAGTCCACACCTGGTATTCGTAACAACAGAAGAAATTGTAACAGATGTAGAATTAGTTATATTTATGGATCTTGTCGCAGTACAATTGCTGGCACTTGTTACAGTTACTCTATAGTTTCCGGCTGCAAGACCTGTATTATTTTGTGTAGTTCGGCCGTTACTCCAGGCAAAGGTATAGGGAGAAATCGATCCGCTTGGAGTAACATTTATAGCTCCATTGCTTAGTCCACAACTCGTATTCGTAGCAGCTGTAGAAATTGTAACTGCTGTAGAAGCAGTAATTGTAATTGATGATGTTGCTGTACAGTTATTAGCGCTGGTGACAGTAACATTGTAGGTGCCGGCCGCAAGACCTGTATTGTTTTGTGTAGTTCGGCCGTTACTCCAGGCAAATCTATAAGGAGCAGTCGATCCGCTTGGTGTAAGATTTATAGAACCATTATTTAGTCCACAATTAGTATTCGTAACAACTGAAGAAATTGTGACAGTTGAAGCACTAGAAACAGTACTTGATGATGTCGCTGTACAGTTGTTAAAATCTGAAATGGTAACGGCGTAAGTTCCAGCAGTCAAAGCGCTGATATCCTCTGTAGTACGTCCATTACTCCAAATGAAAGTATAGGGTGCTGTACCTCCGGTTACCGTGATTGCGACTGCTGCATCATTGCCTAAACAGCTTGCATTTGTAACGGTTACCGTGGCAGAAACAATCGATGGCTCTGTAATCGTTACAGATTGAGTTCCTGTACAGACAGCACCTGAACCTGGAGATGTTACCAAAATATTATCAATAGCAACAGAAGGATCAGAACCCACGCCATCATCATTATTTGACCAATTAAATCCAATCTGAACATTTGGGTTATTGTCACAGGATGCAGGCAAAGCAACCGTAAAAGCAGTCCATTGTCCTTGACCGCTGCCACATATAGGTGATTTAATAGAATTTACCAATTGCGTCCAACCTGAACCGCTGTTGAAAAACACAGAGGCATTATCTAAAAGGGCTTGGCCATTAGAAATAAAATTAAAGCTTAGCGTAAGGTTTGACCTTCCAACTGTTGAGAAAATTGGTGATTCTGCTCTCCTATTTGTTTCTGGGCAGAAAAGTAATCCACAAAGTCCTCCGGCATCGTATGCCGCTCCACCGTTGGGAAAGAATACAGAAGTAACATGAAGTGTATTATTTCCATTGCTTGCAACACCGCATCCATTTGGTAAAACCCCGCCTTCATTGTCGTTAACCGTCCAGAAATTATTATCTGCTCCATTGGTTCCAGTTGCTACGTTCAAGGTCCATCCATGTACACCCGAAAAGTCTTGTCGGTAAAGCGTATCGGCGCCAGAAGAAGTACCGCTGTTGACGGTTACATTATAGATACCAGGGGCAAGTGCTGAAATAGCAGCAGTGGTAGCACCTGTTGACCAGTTGAAAGTATAAGTACCAGTTCCTCCTGATATGTTCACAGCTGCGATACCATTTGTAAGGCCATTGCAAGTAACATTTGTTGGATTAGGCACTATGGCAAGTCCGGAAGTTGACGTTATTGTTGTTGATGATGTGGCTGTACAGCCGTTTGAACTCGTAACTGTAACAGTGAATGTGCTAGTTGACAGGCCAGATAAGTCTTCTGTAGTACTTCCGTTATTCCAGGCAAAAGTATACGGTGAAATTGCTCCGCTTACAGTTAAATCGATGGAACCATTAACTGCGTTGCAGCTCGCATTGAAGGAGCTTGTAGAAATTGAAACAGCAGATGAACCACTTACCGTGATAGAGGATGTGGCTGTACAGCTACCAGAGCCTGTGACCGTAACAGTGTAAATGCCGGCTGCTAGACCTGTATTACTTTGTGTTGTTCGACCATTGCTCCATGCAAAAGTATAGGGAGAAGATGCTCCACTTGGTGTCAGAATAATAGAACCATTATTTTGTCCGCAACTAGTATTCGTAACAGCTGAAGAAATTGTAACAGCGGTTGAACCAGTTATTGTAATTGATGATGTAGCAGTGCAGCTATTAGCGCCAGTAACAGTAACGTTATAGATACCTGATGCGAGTCCTGTATTATTTTGTGTAGTTCGACCGTTACTCCAGGCAAAAGTATATGGAGATGTCGCTCCACTTGGTGTCAAATTTATGGAGCCATTATTCAACCCACAACTAGCATTTGTAACAACTGAAGATATTGATACGGCTGAAGAACCCGTAACTGTAATAGAGGCTGTTCTTATGCAGTTAACAGCACTTGTAACAGTAACACTGTAAGTTCCTATAGTCAGGGCAGAGATGTCCTCTGTAGTTGATCCGTTATTCCAAATAAATGTATAAGGTGCAGTCGATCCGCTTGGTGTTAAATTAATAGAACCATTGTTTAATCCACAACTAACATTCGTAATTGCAGAAGTAATGGTAACAGCAGAAGTACCAGTAACTGTAATTGAGGATGTAGCTGTACAACCGTCTACACTTGTAACAGTTACTCTAAAAGTTCCAGCTGCTATACCTGTATTGTTTTGTGTAGTTCGGCCGTTACTCCAGGCAAAGGTATATGGTGAAGTAGCTCCGCTTGGTGTCAGAATTATCGAACCATTGCTTAGTCCACAACTGGCATCAGTAACAGCAGAAGTAATTGTAACTGCGGTTGAACCGCTAACTGTGATAGATGAAGTTGCGGTACAGCTATTTGCGCTGGTGACAGTAACAGTGTAGGTACCAGCTGCAAGTCCTGTGTTATTTTGAGTAGTTCGACCATTACTCCATGCAAAGGTATATGGTGCAGTCGCTCCACTTGGAGTAATACCGATAGCACCAGTGTTTAATCCACAACTTGTTGCAACAGTAGAAGTAATTGAAACAGCTGTTGAACCCGTTACAGTTATGGAAGAGGTAGCAGTACAACTATTAGCACTTGTGACAGTTACTCTATATGTACCTGAAGCAAGCGCAGATATGTCCTCTGTTGTCGATCCGTTATTCCAGTTAAAAGTATAAGGAGCAATCGATCCGCTTGGTGTAAGATTTATAGCCCCATTGTTTAGAGCACATCTGGCATTCGTTATAGCTGAAGAAATTGTAACAGCTGAAGAACCTGTTACTGTAATGGATGATGTGGCCGTACAACCGTTGACACTGGTAACAGTTACTCTAAATGTTCCGGCTGCAAGTCCAGTATTGTTTTGTGTAGTTCGGCCGTTACTCCAAGTAAAGGTATATGGAGAAGTCGCTCCACTAGGTGTTAGATTTATAGCCCCATTGTTTAATCCACAACTAGTGTTCGTAACAGCTGAAGAAATTGTAACAGCTGTAGAACCGCTAACTGTGATGGATGATGTGGCTGTACAGCTATTGGCACTGGTTACAGTTACAGTGTAGCTTCCTGAAGCCAGCGCAGATATGTCCTCACTTGTTGATCCGTTACTCCAGACAAAAGCGTAGGGAGCAGTCGAACCGCTGGGGGTTAAATTGATTGAACCATTGTTTAATCCACAACTGGTATTTGTAATAGCTGAAGAAATTGTAACGCCTGATGAACCTGTAACTGTAATGGATGCTGTCGCTGTACAGTTGACATCACTTGTAACGGTTACAGTGTAAGTTCCGGCAGCAATACCAGTGAGGCTCTGCGTTGTCTCTCCATTACTCCAGGCAAAGGTATATGGAGCAGTAGATCCACTTGGTGTTAAATCTATAGCACCATTGTTTTGTCCACAACTGGTATTTGTAACAGCCGAAGAAATGGTAACAGATGTAGAAGCATTAACTGTAAAAGAGGAAGTCGCAGTACAGCCATTGGAGCTTGTTGTGGTAACATTATAGCCGCCAGGGGCTAAATTACTAATATCCTGTACAGTTTGGCCATTTGACCATTGGAAAGTGTATGGCGGTAATCCTCCCAAGACAAATAGGCTGATTGCTCCGGTTAATGGTATTCCACAGTCCTGGTTAGTAATCGTTCCTATTGCACCTACAGATCTTGCTCTAATTACTCTACAGATTGCAGTGTCCTGGCAATTATTTATATCTGTAATGGTAACTACATATGTTCCTGCTGTCAAAGCACTGATATCCTCTGTAGTTCGTCCATTATTCCAAAGGAAAGTGTAGGGTGCAGTACCGCCAGTAACTGAGATATCGACAGCTCCATCGTTTCCTACGCAACTCGCATCGGTAATGGTAACGCTAGGAGAAATAGCCGTTGGCTCTGTAATTGTTAGACCAGATACTGTACCTGTACAACCATTTACATCTGTGGCTGTCAAGGCATATGTGCCTGCGCCGATGCCCGTGATATCCTCTGTTGTAAGACCGTTAGACCATATGTAGGAATAGGGCGCAGTACCGCCAGAGGTGCTGATATCTATGGCACCGTTTGAACCGGGATTACAGATAGAGTTGGTGGCTGTTGGAGTTAACACAATAGGTAAACAATTAAACCCACATGGAGTTAATTGTACTGTTGTAGTAAAAGTTGATGTGCAATTGTTTACATCAGTTACTGTTACTGAATAGCTGCCATCTGATAGACCATTTAAATCCTCGTTGGTAGCACCATTGCTCCATTGAAATGTATAAGGGGAAGTTGAACCAGATACATTTAGACTAACAGTACCATTACTAGAGACACAAAAATTGTTGGTATTTACTGATGAAACTGTAAAAGCCGATGACCCGGAAACTGTGACAGATGAAGTCGCTGTGCAGTTGTTGGCGTTAGTAACAGTAACATTGTAAGATCCCGCTGGGAGCGCAGATATATCTTCAGTTGTTGCGCCGTTACTCCAATTGAAAATGTAAGGCGTTGTTCCCCCGCTAACAGTAATATCTATAGCACCGTTGGCATTATTGCACTGCGCATCCGTTACAGCAGTGGCAATATTTACCGAAGAAGGAGCAATGCAAGCTCCATTACATGCATTAATAGTTGGCAAAGCATTACTTGCCCAGGTAGTTCCACCATCAACAGTTCGGTGTATTACATTTCCCAATGAAGGAGAAATACCAGCATAGTGTACAATAGGCGATGCAACTGGAATACCTGAAGGCCCTGTAAGCGTAGCAACAACTGGACATGAGACACCTGCAGCTATAAAGGTAGGTGCTGTTTGGATATCGCTATCCGTACCCCATTTATTTGCCTGACCGGCGGAGGAAGTCCAATAAACAGCATCAACAGGTGTACCGGTACTGTTCCATAAAATTAAATATCCATCACCATTTGGCAAAAACCAACGGTCGTTACCCGTGTTCAGGTGGGGATTAGAACAGAAATTAGTGATAATTATGTTAGCACCTGAGTTAGGTCCGCCAATTGATAAAAAATTTAAAGGCCCAATTTTAGTTCCGGAGGGAAATCGGAAAGTTCCGTTTACTTGCGCTGTAAAGCTGCTGTTAAAACCTATCAGAAAACAAGAAATATCTATAGAATCACAAGGATTAGCATTATACAATTCAATGTATTCTCTTCCGAAGGTGGGCTGTGAACATACCTTCAGCGATTGAAATTGAGCAGCTGAAGCATCGGTTTGTGGATTTACCATCACCTCGTTAATTCTAACCTGAGCTAGAATCGTATTTAGCGGCATTGAAATACAAACCAAAAAAGTAGCAAAGAAGAAAAGGGAATATGGGAAAGTAGGACGTTTAATATTGGCTGTCATAAATAAGTTATATCCAGTGAAAAGTTTGATTGCTTAGTGTAAAATGATTAATTATTAACGTATAAATTTTGATTTTGTATTCAACGTTGTATTTATTTATGTAATTGCAGGCATAAAAATAAATTCCTGAGTATTTTCTGTTAACCCTAAAAAACAAAGTTTGTCCCTTTTACTAAGATAAAGGTTTCTGAATTCATCTATATTATCTTTTAAAATGAGATTTTTAACGTAAAGTTCTTCGAGTGTTGATATTCTAAATTCGAGACTTTTGTGAAAAATTTCTAACAATATTCCAATTTCAAACTCATGTTCTCTGCTGTGAGCTATCAAAATTGGATAGTTGGATATATCCTGAATTCTAACAGTTTCTGTTGCTTGATTGAGCATTTTAATCAAATTATTATCAATGCTTTCAATATCTTGTAAAAGCCGATTATTCTTAGCCTCCATTAGCGGTTAGTCAATTTTTAGCAAATATAGTAAAAATAAGAAAGTTTTACATCACATTTAGGGTTAATGCGCTAATTTTGCAAATTATATAGTGTTATAAACCTAACAAATTTCATGAAACCACAATTAGTTCAAGGAACAAGAGATTTTTCTTCGGCCGAAGTTCTCAAAAGACAATATATATTTGAAACCCTTCGAAACATATTTATCAGGTTCGGCTACATGCCACTCGAAACACCTGCAATGGAGGCATTGGAAACATTGACAGGAAAGTATGGCGACGAGGGCGATCAGCTGCTTTTCAAAATATTAAATAATGGCCTCGATCAATCGGAGAAAAAAGATAAGGCCCGTGCCGATTTTGAAGAACTGCTCAATGGTAAAAATGTAAAAGGCATCAGCGAAAGAGCCTTAAGATATGATTTGACGGTTCCTTTTGCCCGTTATGTGGTGATGAACCGCAATGATATCGCCTTCCCTTTCAAAAGATATCAGATACAGGCGGTGTGGAGAGGCGACAAACCCCAAAGAGGCCGCTACCGAGAATTTTACCAATGCGATATCGATGTCATTGGTTCCGATTCTTTGCTGTACGAGGCCGAACTTGTTCAGATTTATGATCAGGCTTTTCATGCCTTGAATATTGATGTAATTATAAGGATCAACAACAGGAAAATCCTGGAAGGCATAGCTATTGAGGCCGGTTTCCCTGATAAATTCGGCGCTATTACCGTTGCCATTGACAAACTCGATAAAATTGGATGGGATGGTGTTGCCAAAGAACTAGAGAGCAAAGGCATCAGCGGAAAATCTTTCGAAATCATCAAAAAAATTGTCGCTTCTGCTACAATGTCTGAATTAAAAAATTGTTTTTCAGCCTCTAACAGCATAGCTCAAAAGGGTCTGGAAGAATTGGAAACAGTTTTCAGATTCCTAGAGGGTTATGATGCCAAAAATAAAATTCAACTCGATTTTACCCTGGCAAGGGGTCTCTCCTACTATACCGGCTGTATTTTTGAAGTGGTGGCCGATACCTCTGCGCCCGGTCAGGAGGCCGTAAAAATGGGCAGCATCGGCGGTGGCGGACGATACGATAACCTTACTGGCGTGTTCGGTTGGGATGGTAATTCAGGTGTTGGCGTATCATTCGGTGCCGACCGAATCTATGATGTGCTGCTTCAGCTCGACCGTTTCGACCATGTACCAGAGAATACTACCAAACTGTTCTTTATGGCTTTCGATGATGCTTCGCTCGCCTATGCCTTCAAAATTGTTCAAAAATGCCGCGCTGCTGGAATAAATACCGATATATATCCCGAAGCTGCTAAATTCCAAAAGCAGATGAAATATGCAGACCGAAGAAAATTCGCAAGAGTAGTAATAGTAGGTGAAAACGAAATGAATTCAGGTGTGCTGACTGTCAAAAATATGGAAACTGGCGAGCAGAAAGGAATGACTGTGGAGGAAATTTTGAGTGAGTTTGCTCTTTGAGATTGTCAGAAGTCAGATTATCAGA
>JBILRK010000439.1:0-3013 GCA_044372705.1 Saprospira sp.
AAAATTGCTGGGCTTGCTGTCCTCAGGCCAATTATTTATGGTTTTCACCGAATAAACAGGCAGTGTTTTTTTGGCACAGGCCGACATTAGAATTAGAAGAAAAAAGAAGTACAGGCTGTGGTTTTTCATCTCTTTTGCTTTAACTAAAAATTGAAAAGGAGCTTAAACTTTTGATAAAAATGAAGGTCTATCAAATTTTAGATTCAAATTTTACAACAAAATACTGAACATAAATTTAATTTATAGCATTATAAAGCTGCATTTTGTCTAAAAAGCCTGATTAAAGTAAAGTAAAAAGCCATCACTTAAAAAACAACCAAAAAAACTCTCTATTTTTCGAAGTTTTTATAAAAAAATATCGTCAAACCTTACTATGAAAAATATACTTGGAATAATTCTGCTGCCTTTCTTTGCGTTTACCCTATCGGCACAAAGCTACAAGATAAGCGGCACTATCGTGGATTCTATTTCTCAAAATCCGCTGACAGGAGCAAACGTAGCCTTAGAATCGACTTATGACAACAAAATAATAAGTGGCACTTCGACAGATTCTAACGGAAAATTTGAAATTTCGGCTGCTCCGGGATCTTATCGACTTTCGATTTCATTTGTAGGTTTTTCAAATTACAGTCGCAGAATATTTGTTCAGGACAAAAATCAGGACCTCGGAAAAATTCAACTTGCCGAATCTGTACTTATCGAAGTTAATATTGTAGGGCGCATTCCGCCTGCCGTTTTAAAAAATGATACCGTTGAATATAATGCCAATGCTTTTAAAACCAATCCTGACGCCACTGCTGAAGATCTGGTAGAAAAAATGCCCGGCATCAGTGTGCAGAACGGAAAAGTACAGGCTCAGGGCGAAGATGTAAAACAGGTTTTGGTGGATGGAAAGCCATTTTTTGGCAATGACGCTAAAGCAACGCTGAAAAACATTCCGGCCGAAATGATTGACAAGGTTCAGGTTTTTGATCAGGGCAGCGACCAATCCAGATTTTCTGGTTTTGATGACGGCAATACGCAAAAAACCATCAATATTATATCGAAACCAGAATATCGCAGTGGTACTTTTGGCCGTGTTTATGGAGCTGGTGGGCACGATGACGATTTCAATAACGGCGATATCCGTTACAAAGCTGGCGGAGTGCTCAATTCTTTTAAAGAAAGTCGCAGAATTACCATAGTCGGACAATTCAACAACACCAATGAACAAAATTTTTCATCGGATGACCTCGCTGGTGTTATGAGCGGCGGCGGTGGCGGCGGTCGTGGAGGTATGGGTGGCGGCGGCGGTCGTGGCGGCATGGGCGGCGGCGGTGGCAGCTGGGGCGGAGGCAATTCCAATGTAGGTCAGTTTTTGATCAATGACCAGGGCGGTATCACCAATACCAATGCATTTGGGATCAATTATTCCGATAAATGGGGTAAAAAAACTGATTTTACCGCTTCCTACTTTTTTAATTATACAGATAATTTTAAAGATAATTTTGCCGATCAGCTCTTTATTTCGGCTCGTGATTCGGGGCTGAGTTACCTTGAAAACGAATACAATATCTCACAAAACATGAACCATCGGGCTAATTTCCGACTGGAGCATAAATTCAACGAAAGAAATAATATTACTATTGCACCACGATTCAGCATGCAGACAAATCATGGTGAATCAGACCTTTTTGGTGAAAGTTTTAAATCGGGTAATTTGTTAAATTCTACTCAAAGACTTTTTGAATCGGATTTAATGGCATGGACCTTAAACAATTCTATTACCTACAACCATGCCTTCAAAAAAATGGGCAGAACTATTAGTGCAACATTTACTAATGACCATAAAAGCAATCTTGCCAACAGTAAATTGGGCGCAAATAACATTAACATTGCTGATGCTACATTGAGGTCTGACACGCTTGACCAAAATTCAGATCTCGATCAATTTGAAAATTCATATTCAGTGCGTTTGGAATATGGGGAGCCAATTGGTAAATTTTCTCAGTTACAATTCATTTACAATCCATCTTTGAATCTGAATAATATTGACAAAAGTACAAACAGTTACGATCCACTTTCTGAAAGCTACAACCGTTTGGATACCTTCCTTTCTACCCTATCCGACAATACTTATCATACCGAACAGGGTGGAATTGGCTGGCGTTACAACAAAGACAAACTGAATATTCAAGCCAGAGTGAATGTTCAATGGGCAAGACTGTCGGTAAATCAGACCTATCCTAGCCTTTTCAAGGACAATCTAGACTTTTACAGTGTTTTGCCATTTGCATCGGTCCGTTATAAGATTTCCAATACCAAAAATTTGCGCGCTTTTTACCGTTCAAATACCAATGCGCCTACTATCATGCAATTGCAGGAAGCTGTTGACAATAGTAATCCTTTGCAGCTCAATGTTGGAAATCCAGGCTTAAAACAGGAAGATTCTCACCGTTTCAATATTCACTATGCGGCACCAAATCCTGAGAAGAACCGTATGTTTTTCTCCATGCTTAGCTTAAGTTATACCAACAACTATATTGGCAACAGCAACTTTATAGCTCAAAATGATACCGTGTTATACGGCGTTTCATTGGCCAGGGGCACACAGATAAGCCGTCCGCTCAATTTCTCCAACAGAATCACTGCAATGGCCTTCACCACCATAGGATTGCCTTTGAAAGTCATTAAATCGAATTTGAATTTTAATATTTCTGCCAATTATAACCGCACACCTGGTCTCATTAACGAGGAACTGAATTATGCGCATGCACCTACTGGTTCACTCGGCATTACCCTAAGCAGCAACATCAGTCCAAAACTGGATTTCACTATTTCATCTACAACTGCCCTGAATGGAACATTGAACAGTTTAAATGCCAATTTGAACAGTAAATTCCTGAACCAAAACAGCAAAATCAGGTTCTATTGGAATCCCTGGAAAACCTTGGTATTCCGCACCGATGCTTCGCATCAGTATTATAGTGGCCTAGGCGATGGCTTTGATCAAAGCTTTATCTTATGGAATGCA
>JBILRK010000440.1:0-3007 GCA_044372705.1 Saprospira sp.
CCTGAAAGACTCCGAAGTAGTTAGTTTTGTTTCGGGCGATTCGTTGCGTTTTGCACAAATTCTTAGCAATTTGGTAAGCAATGCCATAAAATTCACCTCCAGTGGTGAAGTGCGCATAAGTCTTTCGCTTCTTAATCGCGACAAGGATCAGCAACTGCTCTCCTTCTCTGTGAAAGATAGCGGAATAGGCATTGAAGAAACTAAGTTGAAGTCCATTTTCGAAAAATTCACTCAGGCCGATGATTCAATTTCACGTACGCATGGTGGTACAGGCTTGGGACTATACATAGTGAAAGAGCTCATCAATAAAATGGGTGGAAACATATCGGTACAAAGTATTCCCGGCAAAGGAAGTGAGTTTGTCTTTGAAGTACCTTTTAGAATCAAAGAAGAAAATGAAACTGTAAAGAACATAGACAGTACAGTTATTTTCGAAAATTCAAAACTCTTGGTGGTAGAAGATAATCCAGTCAATTTGCTTTATCTGGTAACTATACTTAGTGACTTTGGTTTTGAAATCGACAAGGCAATAGATGGAGAAGAAGCTGTTCAAAAATGTCGTGAAAATAGCTATGACCTCATTCTGATGGATGTTCAAATGCCCAAACTTGATGGAATAAGTGCTTCGAAAATCATTAGGAATGAATTGAATATCGATACGCCAATCTTGGCACAATCGGCCAATACGGTTCAAAAAGACATTGATGCCTGTTATCTTGCGGGAATGAATGCCTATATCGCCAAACCATTTACTACCGAACAACTTATAGATAAATTGAGTCTTTTTTTGGTGCATGCTAACGAAAACAATAAAAATATCAGTGTTCAGAAATTGGCGATGAAATACGCACAAAAACAAGAAGATGCTGATAAATTATATAGCCTGTTCATTCATACAACTACACAGGATTTGAAAACCATGCAAATGATTATTCAATCAGAGTCATGGGCGGAATTAAAAAATCTTGCACATAAGCTTAAATCCTCTTTTATGGCTTTCGAGATTTTGGAGGCCATGCAGATTTGCTCAAAATTTGAAGCCTCGACGGAATTTAATCCCGAAGAAGTTAAAGTAGAATTTAAAAAGCTTTTGCAAATCGTAACACCTTATTTGAGTGATAAAAGAAATTAACCTGACAGATCATAATTTTTTGGAATCTGTTATCGGGGTTTTCAGCTCAGATAACCCGGTCATTATTTTGGAGTTTACCGGAACTTATGGATTGGTTGCACCTAATACAAATATTGGAACCAAATCTCTAGACTATGCAAAGACAAGATTAGATAATAAATACTACGGCAGTATTTTGGGAAATTGTGAAACTTTTCGAAAAATTTTGCCCCATCATCTTAAACCCAACATTGAAGAAATAATCGAGATTTTCAAGGGAGCCTTTGTTCGCTTCGAGGTAGAAAATAAAAGTTCAAATAGTAAGGTAATTAAAGATGGTAAACATCAGGTCCTGATTGAAAACCCCGACTTCAGAAAACAGATTGAATTAGTAGAGCTGATGCTCATGAAACAACATTCCGAATCTGACTTTTTTCTGGAAAATTATCAGGGCTTACTTTGCACAAGCGCCAATATAAGCGGGGATGCCAATGGTGCTATTACCGATTTGGAACAAGCACTTGAATTCGGAAAAGCCCAGGGCATAGAACTTTTTGTTCACAGTGGTCTGCTCATAAAAAACTTGGGTTCTTACCCTTCGTATTACATTGGCAAAGAGGAGATAACTATCGAAAGAAAAGGTTACAGAGATGCTGAAATTTTTGCAGAAGCCATGAAAAAAATTTACGCTATAACATAATTTAAGCCTGTAAAAGCTCCTTTGCATTTAACTTTGCCGACTCAGAAGGAGGATCACCACTTAGCATTTTGGCAATTTCAATAATGCGCTCCTCATGCGTTAATTGCTTAACAGCGGTAATTGTCCTGTCTTCCAACACTGTTTTGTGTGCAAAATAATGCAAATCGGCCTTTGCTGCAATCTGTGGGGAATGTGTAATAGAAATTACCTGATGATTTGAAGCTAACTTTTGTAGGATAATTCCCATCTGAAGTGCAACCTCACCCGATACGCCCGAGTCAATTTCGTCGAAAATCAAAGTGGGCAGAGTAATTGCATTGGCAACCAATGATTTTATACACAATGCCAGTCTAGACATTTCACCACCCGATGCAATACCTTTTATCTCCTCAAGGCGACTGCCCTTATTGGCTGCAAAAAGAAAACGTACCAAGTCGGTTCCTGTAGGCAAAAGCTGTCCAAAGGGCTGAATATCGACCTTCAGCTGAGCGTGTTTCATCGAGAGCTGCTCCAATAATTGTGTAATCTCTTTTTCGAAAGGCAAAACTGCTTTCTTTCTTTTTTCGGACAATTCCTTTCCCAACTCAAAAAGAGCTTTTTCCTGACGGACAATTTGCTTTTCAAGTTTTAGAATTTCTCCTTCCAAATCCTCAAAACCTTGTAGTTTATCTGCCAATTCATCTTTCAGTTTTATTAATTCTGCCTCGCTGCTCACATAATGTTTCTTTTGAAGGCGAAAGAGCTGATCGAGTCTTTCATGAACTTCCTGAAGTCTGACAGCGTCATATTCGGTGTCGTCGGCAATATCTCCAAATTCAGCCGAAATTTCCTCCAGCTCGTATTTTAATCCCTCGAAACGTTCCATCAGCTTAGGCAATTTGGGATGATATTCGGCAATATCGGAAACTTCATTTATAAGCTCAGTCATGATGTTTAAGACAGCATGCTCTTCATCCGAAAGTCCGGCCCTTGCCATCAGCAGCGCTCTTTTGATTTCTTCGGCATTGCTCAGCTGTTTTTGTTCGCTTTCCAATTCTTCCTGCTCTCCCTCCTGTAAATCAGCCTCATTCAGTTCATTGAGCTGATAGAGCATAAAATCATTTTCTTTGTTGGCATTGATGACTTTATGTTTCAGTCGTTCTAATTTTTTTCGATCTGATTCCCAACTTTGATAAGCCTCATGATACTTATTGCTA
>JBILRK010000441.1:0-3001 GCA_044372705.1 Saprospira sp.
TAAACTTTCATGACCTTAAAGGCAAAATAATCGGCAACTGAAGAAAAATGATACCTTTTGGATAAGTCATCCGCTTTTTGACCACTATTGAGCCAGGGATTATTTATAATCCATTCAAGATCAGATACATTTCGCTTCATCAGTTCATCATCCAATCTGTTTTGGTTAATAAAATACTTGGCTTCACTGTCAATTTCAGGAATGATTGAAAATTGCACCTTTTTCTTTCTAATGAAAGACCTTCTAATGTCAAATATTATATTTAATATACTATCTGTTACTTTCAAAAGGAATTTAAATTTTGTCCATTTATCAGGATTTTTTGCCGGCAAAAGATAACTTAAATTAAGCCTCATGTATGCTCTTATTCCTGTAGGTTTCGTCAAATCAGTAAATTTTTCTGTGCTATCATACAGGGCTTTTGCCAGAGCAGTAAATTCTGTAGCCAAAATATTAGCATCCCAATCTTCAAACACAGTTTTCAAAAGATTTTTAGCAATTCCCCTACCCCTTTGTGATGGATCTACCCAAATACAACTAAGCCAGCCTACATGTACTTCTATAGCTTCCCCCTCTTCATTCCTGTAGTACAAATCATCGGGTAAAACGCCCAGGTATCCTAACATTTCATTGTTCTCGAACATAATTACCAACAAAAGGTCATCGGGTAATGCTCTTGGATTTTTTGCCTGCGCCAATCCCCTGATTGCACTAATGGGCAGGTAAGTACTTTTCATATACTCCCCACCTTTAATAAATTGCTCTAGGTCCTTTTTGTGTATTTTTTTAACGATCATACTCTTTCCAAAATTAAATTAAGATTAAAAATAGCCAAATACCTTTGTTCTGATTTTTGAAAATCTTAATTTGTCGAAAATTGGCACAATTTCCTGATATTAGAAACGAAATCCGATGAAAAAATATCTAAAGCTACTATATTTTTTAGCCTTTGCTTTTAGTCTACATGCTCAAAATGGCTTACCTCAAAGTGCTGGGGCCAGAGGAGCCGCTATGGGAAATGCATCTGTTTGTTTCGATGACATCAACTCAGCTTTTTCAAATCAGGCTGGTCTAGCCTTCCTTGAAGAAATAAGCATTAGCGCATACGGAGAACGACGTTTCATGGCAGAAGGATTGAATTCATATCTTTTTGCTGCAGCTTTGCCCTATGACAAAATTGGCACCTTTGGTTTGGCTATCAACTATTTTGGCTTCAGCGATTATAACGAGCAGAAAATTGGCCTAAACTATGCTCGCAAGCTTGCCAAGAATTTTTCAATGGGTGTGCAGCTCGATTATCTTGGAACCAGCATTCCAAACTACGGTACCGCACATTCTGTCACAATCGAAATAGGTATTTTGGCTAAATTGAATGATAAAGTACGATTGGGGGCACATGTCTACAATCCGGTACAATCAAAAGTCGGCACCTTAGACCGATTGCCTACGCTATTTTCGCTTGGAATGACCTATGAGCCCTCGAAAAAAGTTTTTCTGAGCGCCCAATTGGATAAAGACATTTACAATCATCCTTTTGTAGGTCGCTTTGGATTGGAATACAGACCTATAGATGCCTTATACATTCGCGCCGGAGTTTCTGCTGCCGCTTTGGCTCAAGCCAGTTTTGGTTTCGGGCTTAATTTAAAACAGCTGAAAATTGATTTTGCTAGCTCATATCATCAGGTTTTGGGCTTCACTCCTGCTATGTCAATTATCTACAGTTTTAAGAAAAACAGCTAAGATTTTAATCAAACGTCCAGCATTAAAGCAATGAAAATATTTTTTATATTCTGTTTATCATTATTAGCTTTCTGTAAACTTTCGGCACAGGTGACCGATAGTACTGACCTGCTCGACAATGACAATGAAACCCAATTCCTAATTGAAAACCTTGTTGAGGATGCCGACTTACAGGAATTCGATTTCGATACCGAATTTGAAAGGCTGGAACAGTATCGTAAAAGTCCCCTAGATATTAATAAATCAAGTAAAGAGGCACTTGTAGCCTTCGGCTTGCTTACAGAAATCCAAATTCAGGCACTTGTTAACTATCGATACAATTTTGGACAGATTTACTCTTTTTTCGAATTATTGAATGTCCCTACTTTCGACGAACAGACGCTGAGGAGGATAATACCATATCTGACTTTTGAGCCTACGAAGGAATTGGACAAGTTCAATTTCAAAAGAGCCTTCAAATACAGCAAAAATCAACTCTTTGTCAGATATCAGCGAACTTTGGAAAAATCTGATGGCTATCTTGCCGACGATTCCCTTTCAACAAGAGAATATCCCGGCAGTCCCGATAAACTCTATATGCGTTATCGACTCACCTATAAAGACAGGTTGAGTATGGGCTTAACTCTCGAAAAAGATGCCGGCGAACAATATTTCGTTCCTTTTAGCCAAAATGTCAAGGTAAAATTGCCAGATTATATGTCCTTTCATTTCTATATTAAGGACTTAACCAAAAATATAAAGGCCTTGGCAATTGGCGATTATCAGATTTACTTTGGACAGGGACTTACCATGTGGGCTGGTTTTGGCATCAGAAAAGGCGCCAATCCGCTCAATGTCAAAAGATTGGCTCCTGCAATCAGACCCTATAGCTCGGTAAATGAGGCCCTGTTTTTGCGTGGTGCGGCTGCAACCTTTGCTTTTGGAAGAATGCAACGACTCGAAACCACTGTTTTTGCTTCGCATCGTTTTCGTGATGCTAATATTTCCCTCGCCGATACCAGTGATGATGCATCGCTTGATGTCTTACAGGTTTCTTCCTTACAGGAAACTGGCCTACACAGAACTGAGGCCGAGATAGCTGATAAAAATTCTACTCAAATGATTAGTAGTGGAGCCCAGATTAAATATCGTAGCAATAATTGGCAAGTTGGGGCTCATCTTGTATTTAACCGATTGAGCGATTCCCTTAACCGCGTACCGCAGTTATATCAAAAATATCAGTTCATTGGACAAAACAACCTGATGTTTGGTCTTGATTATA
>JBILRK010000442.1:0-2999 GCA_044372705.1 Saprospira sp.
AGATATAATTTTTAGTTTGTTAGATTGGAAAAAATCATCCAAACGAAAACCCTTGATATTGAGAGGGGCGAGACAAGTGGGAAAAACAACAGCAGTGAATGAGTTTGGAAAAAGTTACAAACAATATATCTATTTGAATTTGGAAAGACCGGAGCATAAGAGATATTTCGAGATCTATGATAAAGTAAAGGACATAGCCGATTCGGTTTTGCTGAATATGGAATTAGCGCCTGAGTACGATCAAACCTTGTTCTTTATTGATGAGATTCAGGAATCGCCAAAGGCTATTCAGCTGTTGCGCTATTTTGCTGAAGATTTGCCTGAGTTGCATGTAATCTCGGCGGGCTCGCTGCTGGAGTTTTCCATAAAATTGGTCAATAGTTTTCCGGTTGGCAGGGTTGAGTTTCTGAATATGTTTCCAATGAATTTCAGAGAATTTCTGAGTGCAATGGGGAAAAAATCGGCATTGGCAGCACTCGACACAATACCAGTTGCTACAACTTCACAAGAGACACTTATTTCTTATTTTCATAAATATGCTATTATCGGCGGGATGCCTGAGGTAGTTGGCAAATATGTAGAAACAGGCTCATATGCAAGTCTGCAGCCAATTTATGAAAGCATATGGGCTACATACAAAGATGATGTGAGAAAATATGCACAAAATGCTACCGAGGAGCGTGTTATAAAACATATCATGGCTACAGCATACAGCTTTTTGGATGAACGAATCAGCTTTCAGAATTTTGGAAATTCAAATTACCGCTCGCGCGAAGTTGGTGAGGCTTTCAGATGTTTGGAAGATGCAGGGATTTTAAAACTGATTTATCCAACTACAGATGTAGCATTTCCGGTTAAAAGCGATTTTACTAAAAAGCCACGCATGCAGTTTTTGGATAGCGGTTTGGTAAATTATGAATTGAGAATACAGCATGAGTTGATTGCATTATCAGACCTTAGTGATGCTTACAGAGGAGCCCTGGTACCGCATATTATAACAGAAGAACTCCTGTCGCTTAACATTTCTAAAATCGAAAAGCCGCATTTTTGGGTAAGAGAAAAAAAACAGTCATCGGCCGAAGTAGATTTGGTTTATTATTATAATGGAAAAGTTATTCCAATAGAAATAAAGTCAGGTAAAATCGGGAAATTGCGATCTCTGCTAGGATTTATGGATCAGTGTGACCATCACTATGCCATACGTATTTATGCAGGGAAATTTGAAGTGCAGCGGATAGAAACCTCCCTGTCTAAACCTTTTTACCTGATGAATCTGCCTTATTTTCTGGGAACAAAAATTCCGGAGTATATCAAATGGTTTACGGAGAATTATTGAGGGTGGAAGAGGAAATAGTGGAAGAGGAAAGAATTAGAACCAAAAAATTGAGAATAAATTATCAGTTTTTAAAAGACATGAGTTATGTGTTTTCAAATCTCGATAAGAGCAACTCGTTTGGAGAAAGAGACAAATTTCAAAAATCTTTCATCCATTTGTTCATTCATCTTTTACCTTAAAAGCCAAAATTATCAAAACCCGATTCTCTCAAATTGTTATAATTTTCCTCGTTGAACATGAAATACTGTGCGGGCTTGTGCGAAACTTCCTGTTGTTTTTCCTCAAGAGGTGTAAGAATATCGAGTTTTAAAATTTTACGGCGGAAATTTCTTTTGTCTAAGCTTTTGCCGAGAATGGCCTCGTACATCTTCTGTAACTGCCCCAGGGTGAATTTTGGGGGCATCAGGTTAAAACCTACAGGTCTCGATTGTAGCTCCATCCTAAGCTGATCGAGGGCCTGACGGAGTATGCTGTAATGGTCAAAAGCCAAATCATCGATTTCCCTGACATCGTACCAATTTGCCGAGGTGGCAAAAGAGTTGGCCTGCGGTGTATAATCGGTAATTTGTACCAAAGAATAGTATGCAATAGTGATAACTCTGGCATCGGGATTGGCACGGATAGAGCGCAGCCATTGTTTATCTGTTTCTTTCGAGATGCGGTCGGGCTCGCCGAAAGCGCCCACCTGTTTCAGAAAAATATCTTTTAGTCCGGTAAGTTCTTCCAATACCCTTTGAGCAGCGCTAAGCAAATTTTCATAATTAAAAATTAGGTCGCCTGGAAGTGCCAAACGTTGAGATTTATCTTCGAAATTTCCCTCTCTTTCAATGAGCAGAACCTTCAGCTGTTCAAAATCGAAGCCGAAGACTACACAGTCCACAGAGACATTCGGATTGAGCTGTTGTATTTTTTCTGCCTTCATCTCTTTGAGAATAATTAAGATTCTGTATCTTTGGAAGTGTAAATTTTACACTAAGTTAAATTTTGAATAAAAAATGGCATATAATTGCCTTGCTGACTGACTTATCTGATAAATCAAGATGCAAATCTATGTCAAATTTATGAAAAGTCAAACAATAAAATTAAAATGAGGATTATAGTAGAAAGCGGCTCGACGAAGAGTGACTGGGTTCTTTTGGACGATAAAAATAATAGAACCTATACTTCAACAATTGGATTTAATCCATTTTTTCATGATGAGGCAACTATCTGTCGGAATATATTGGAAAATCAGGTTCTGAACGAAGCCGCAATATCGGTAGAATCTATACATTTTTACGGAGCCGGATGTTCGTCTGAGGAACTTTGTGCCATTGTAAAGGTCGCCTTGAAAAAGCTGTTCATAAAGGCTTATGTTTATGTAGGTCATGATCTCGATGCCTGTGGATATTCCACCTACAGGGGCAAACCCGTTATTGCCTGTATTTTAGGTACTGGTTCCAATTCCTGTTATTTCGATGGAGTGGAAGTGCATGAGGAAGTGCCAGCGCTAGCTTATATTTTGGGAGACGAGGGCAGTGGCTCCTACTTCGGTAAACAGTTGTTGAGCAAGTATCTGTACAAACAATTGCCCGAGCATCTGCACAAGGATTTTACAGAACTTTACAAAACCAATAAAGACGAAATCTTGTCAAGGGTATATATCGAGCCACATGCAAATGTT
>JBILRK010000443.1:0-2995 GCA_044372705.1 Saprospira sp.
CAAAATTGCCGCGATAAAAAGCCGATTTCAGTGTAAAAGGCTCAACGAGCGCAAAGGAATCAGTGCCAACACAAAAAGAATCCCTATTCATGGGCATTGCCCAAAGACTCACATCCTCGTACTGTTGAAGCTGTGCATTCAATCGGTACTTTGAGAAAATCATATATAGCCGACCTTCTAAGTTCAAGACGCCACCATAATTTCTACGATCTTTTGTACTCTCAAAATTGTTGAGCAAGTTCAGATTACGGTCATAAATTTCTGTCTCAGCATATCTAAATTCCTTGTCGCTGCGCATCAGGGCGTACTGGCTACTGTCAGCGTCTATCAGCGCATAAGTTCTGTCTGTATTTTTAGTTTCTAAAGATGGGCCGAGTTTCAAATAATGCTGAGCCCTGACATTGGAGAAAATGCAGAAAAAAATCGTGATGTAAAGAACCTGACTAGGGAACATTAGATTATTTATTTGAAAATATTGCTTTCCATTGAACAAAAATAGGCTGTAATTATGAGCAGTTTATCGAAAAAGATTGCGAGCTGTTAAAAAAAATCATAGATTCGAACTCAAATTCGATGTTGGAATTTCCAAAAATACAAAATTCTGTAATGAAAACTGTCGAAAGCGTATTTTTTGCATTAGGTTCTATCAGAGCCAACCTGATGAGGACGGTGCTAACCTTTCTCATAATAGCCTTTGGCATCATGGCATTGGTGGGCATTCTCACCTCAATCGACAGTATAAAAGCATCGCTTTCAGACAATTTTGCCAGTATGGGAGCCAATACTTTTAACATAATCCGTTCAGGTACAGGTGTGCAGGGCGGCAGGAGAGGAGAACGTTCTAATGTTGGAAAATCTATCACCTTTCACGAGGCAACTTCTTTTAAAGAACGATATAATTTCCCTTCCCTGGTTTCGGTTTCTGCCTTGGGTTCAATGTCAGCAGTAGTTAAATTGGGAGAACTTGAAACAAATCCCAACTCAGCAATTTACGGAATCGATGAAACTTATTTCAATGTTGCGGGCTATAAAATTAGCGCAGGGCGCAACGTTACTGCTGCCGAGGCAATTGAGGGCAGAAATGTAGCCGTACTAGGCACTGCTATCATCGATAAAATATATCCCAATAAACCAAGGGCTTCTATCATCGGCAAAGTAATTAATATTCGAAACATAAGCTTTACAGTCATTGGTATACTCGATGCGAAAGGAGCTAGTATGACCTTTTCGGGCGACCGTATGGTCTTTATTCCTTTGCAGACATTGCGCAAATATCTGGGCTCACAGACTAATTCCTACAACCTGTCGGTTTCGGTAAACGATGCCACAATGATGGATTATGCCATTGCAGAGGCTGAGGGTCTTATGCGCAGCATCAGAGGCGTCAGACTCGGAAAAGAATCAGATTTTGTCTTGGAAAAAAGCGATAACCTTATTGAGATTCTCGATGAAAATACAGGAACCATCCAAATGTCAGCCATTTTTATTGGACTTATCACGCTTTTGGGAGCAGCAATTGGCCTTATGAATATTATGTTGGTATCCGTTACTGAACGCACTAGAGAGATAGGTATAAGCAAATCATTGGGAGCAACCCGCAAGAATATCCTTTCTCAGTTTTTGGTCGAAGCTGTTGTCATTTGCCAAATCGGCGGTCTTTTGGGGGTTGTTTTAGGTATTCTTGTAGGAAATATTGTTACCCTTGCTATGGGTGGCACCTTTATCATTCCATGGCTTTGGATATTTCTTGGGCTTGGATTATGTTTTATTGTGGGACTTATCTCTGGAATTTATCCAGCTATGAAAGCCGCTGCACTCGATCCTATCGAGGCTTTGAGGCATGAGTAAGAAAACAAAATACCTTTTTTAAGGTAGGTTTTAAGCAACATTTTGAGATAAATTCTCAAATTAGTCCATTTTCAAATTGCTACTAAGGAATTCTCCCCACCGGATATCTATTATGCGTATTCTCATAATAGGGCGACATTTTATAAATAAAATACAACTGCCCCCAATGATCCTTTGCAAATTCAGGGTCTTCCTGTTTTTTGCGTTCGAATGCTTCCTTAATAAAACTGTTGTTTTTTAGAAGATCTAATGCCATAGGCTCGAAGGAAAAAGGCGAAAACCACTCCTTTTGTTGTAAAATACCATCGAAAAAATTCCAGGCAAAATAGGAGTCTGTCCCCTGCGGTTCCAGCGTTTCGACCAGATATCTATTTGCAATCTGATTGGTTTCGGCAATATAGTCGCCTTTGTGAAATTTTACGGGCATATAAGTTTTGCGTACCGACACATTATAGTGCTGATAATGCCCTTCATAAGGTGTTTTTACGGTTTCGTAATTTTCGATATAATACATTTCTACAGAAATCATCGTATCTCTTTCAAGGCGCGAAAGTACAACATTGTTCATCTTCAACCTTTTAATCACTTCCTGCCATGATTGAGGAATGATATAAGCGGAAGGTTTTTGAACAGTGATTGATGGTATATATCTTTTGTAATAGGGAATTGTCTTTGTATAGGGCTTGTCCTGATTGTACATAAGTTGTTTGGCACCTATTCCGAACTCACTATCGCGATACTCGGTTTCGTAGCCTTTAAATTCGATACTGTCCACATTGGCTGTGTCGAGCTGCCAGGCAATTTCAAAAACCTGTTTACTGCTTATGTCGTCTAAAGCCTTTTTACGCGCTGTTTTAATGGCACTTTTTTCTGAGGACATCAGTTCCAGACTGCTTAACAAAAACGCATAGGTAGCTTCCACTCTTTTTGGGAAAGCTTTGTATTTGAGCGTTTCGGTCACAAAGCCCAAGGAGCCAAATAGAGTACTGTAACCAGTTGAATAACGCGGAGTTTCCATAAAATCGACAATCCCACTTTCGGGGCTATTTCCACGGAAATTGACATAGGGAATCATTTCAAAGTTCCGTTTTTTCATATCCTCATAAAGCTTGGGCAGATAGGATTTTCGCTGATAATCGGCCAGATA
>JBILRK010000444.1:0-2993 GCA_044372705.1 Saprospira sp.
GAATTGGCAGTTGAGAAAAAATTGGGCATCACCAAAGAAGATATCGGCAAGAAAATCTCTGTCGAAGATTATAATCAGGCCTGCCGTACAACGGTGATGGAATTTAAAGACCGTTGGGACGATATTACCACAAAAATGGGCTATTGGGTTGACTTGAGCAATCCTTATGTCACCTATGAAAATGATTATATCGAATCCTGCTGGTGGTTGTTGAACCGCCTTTATCAGAAAGGAATGCTGTATAAAGGTCTGACCATTCAACCATATTCGCCGGCCGCAGGTACCGGACTCAGTTCGCATGAGTTGAATCTGCCAGGTTGTTACAAAGAAGTATCTGACAATACTGTTGTTGCAGGTTTTAAAGTGCAACGCGATGAAAAATCGGCCTTCCTTTTCGATAGCGCTGAGGAGGATGTTCGTATCCTTGCCTGGACGACCACACCTTGGACACTTCCAAGCAATACAGCACTCACGGTCGGTCCAAAAATTCAGTATGTAAAGATTAAAACCCAGAATCCTTATACCAATCTTCCTGTAAGTGTTGTGCTTGCGCAAGATTTGGTTGGAAAATGGTTCGGCGGCAAAAATCAACCAACAGAGGAAAGTCGCAGTGCTGTTTTCACAGGAGCCGAACTAAATGGCCTTCGTTATGAGCAACTACTGCCTTTTGGTAATGAAATTGAAACTTTGGACGGTGCTACAGATGCTTTCAAAGTTATCTGTGATAATTTTGTCACTACCGAAGACGGTACAGGCGTGGTACACACTGCTCCTTCTTTCGGAGCCGATGACCGCAAGGCAGCAAGAGCCAATGGTATTGGGGCTTTGACATTGGTGGATAAACAGGGTAAATTCCTCGATTCGGTCGGTCCTTTCTCTGGTCGTTTTGTTAAAAATTACAAGGATGAAGCCGATTATAAAACAGTTGATGTTGACATCGTCATTTATCTTAAAGAACATAACCTGGCTTTTAATGCCCAAAAATATGCCCACAACTATCCGCATTGCTGGCGTACCGACAAACCGATTCTCTACTATCCGCTCGATTCATGGTTTATCAAAGCTTCGGCGGCAAAAGAGCGCATGTTCGAACTAAATAAAAGCATCAATTGGAAACCAAAATCAACCGGCGAAGGCCGTTTTGGCGGTTGGTTAGAAAATCTACAGGATTGGAATCTTTCTCGTTCGCGCTTTTGGGGAATTCCGCTGCCAATCTGGAGAACAGAGGATGGAACAGAAGAACTTTGTATCGAAAGCGTTGAGCAATTGTACAATGAAATCGAAAAATCGCTGGCCGCTGGTCTGATGGACAAAAATCCATTTGCCGATTTCAAAGCAGGTGATTACAGCAAGGAAAATTATAACAAAATCGATTTGCACAAGCATATCGTTGATGGCATCATTTTGATTGCCCCATCGGGCAAAGCAATGCGCCGCGAGAGCGACCTCATCGATGTTTGGTTCGATTCGGGTGCCATGCCTTTTGCACAGCTGCACTATCCTTTTGAAAATAAAGAATTGATTGACAATGCACTGAATGGAAAAGGCGGTGAAGTAGCATTCCCGGCAGATTTTATCGCAGAGGGCGTGGATCAGACCCGTGGCTGGTTCTATACCCTGCATGCCATTTCTACCATGTGTTTCGATTCGGTATCTTACAAAAATGTGGTTTCGAACGGCTTGGTTTTGGATAAAAATGGTTTGAAGATGTCGAAGCGCTGGGGCAATGCTGTCGATCCTTTCTATTGCATTGGCAAATACGGTGCAGATGCCACTCGCTGGTATATGCTCACCAATTCACAGCCCTGGGATAATCTTAAGTTTAGTTGGACCAATATTTATCAGGATGCGGCCGGTACCCGCTACAATACCGATGATAGCAAATTCAGAGAGTTGCTAAAAGAAAGCCCCGATAAATTCACTCAGATTGAAGGTTATTCAGACGGTATCACCGAAGTTCAACGCAAGCTTTTTGGAACGCTTTACAATACTTATATATTCTTTGCCACCTATGCCAATATCGACAATTTCGATGGTTCGAGTATCAAAGATTTTGATTTTAAAGGCGAGGTAGCTCTCGAAAATCGCCCCGAGATTGACCGTTGGATTATCTCATTGCTAAACACTTTGGTTAAAGAAGTGGATGCCGATTATGCCGATTATGAACCAACACAGGCGGGTCGTAAAGTGGAACATTTTGTTGATAATCACCTCAGCAACTGGTATGTACGTCTTTGTCGCCGCCGTTTCTGGAAAGGTGGTCAGGATGAAGACAAATTGGCGGCCTATCAGACTTTATATACCTGTCTTATTACATTGAGCAAGCTGATGGCACCAATTTCGCCATTCTTCAGCGAGTTTTTATATCGAAATTTGAATGGAGCTGCTAAGGTTGAAAAGCACGATTCGGTGCACCTTTCTTTCTTCCCTACAGTGAATGAGTCTGTAATTGACAAAATGCTGGAAGAACGTATGGACTATGCACAGCGTATTTCTTCGATGGTACACTCATTGCGCCGTGCACAAAAACTTCGTGTCCGTCAGCCTTTACAGAAAGTGCTATTGCCTATCCTCGATGATAGATTTGAGGCACAGGTAGATTCAGTCAAAGATTTGATTTTATCGGAAGTAAATGTAAAAGAATTGGAGTATGTAAAAGATACTTCTGGCATCATCAAAAAAGGCATTAAACCAAATTTTAAAACCCTGGGTAAAAAATTGGGTAAGCTGATGAAAGCCGTTCAGGACCGCATTGCTGAAATGACTCAAGAGGATATTGCAACAATTGAGAAAAATAATCTGTTTAGTTATGAAGTAGAAGGAGAGAAAGTGGAATTGAATCTCGATGATGTTGTTATTTCTTCTGAAGACTTGGAAGGATGGCTGGTAGCAAATGATGGTGACCTAACAGTGGCTTTGGATGTTAATCTGACAGACGAACTAAAAGCTGAAGGTATAGCACGCGAATTGGTAAACCGTATTCAGAACATCCG
>JBILRK010000445.1:0-2990 GCA_044372705.1 Saprospira sp.
ATAGGATTTATACCAACATATATTTTATAAAAAGTGCAGAATAACCCGCACTTAATTATTCATATAAACATCCTAAATCTTGCAATTAAATACCTTGATTATAAATAGATTAATGGAATTGTGCCTTAATATCCTGGGTGAATAATTTACAATATTATACAATACTTTCGCCCACAGACGAATATTTTATAATTTTTATAAAAACTTTCTTCTACAGACGAAACATTTTCATTTTTTAGCAAAACTTTCTTTTATGGGCGAATAATTTATATTTTTTCATGTTTCTTTCTTCCTAAAAAGAAACTTTTATAATTTTGTGGCAGTTATTAAACTGCAGACGAAATTATAATAGCAATTTGAATTTTATTTGAACATGGAAGAAATATTCAATAGTTTAAAAATATATAACTTTTGGGAGAAGCAACAACCCAAATTAGGATTTATACGCCAAGTCTATCTCGATAGGATATCAAAATTCAGTGGCAACTCACTCGTGAAAGTGATAAGCGGCCAAAGAAGGTGTGGCAAGAGCTATCTACTCAGACAAATAGCGAGTCAACTCATCAAAAATGGCATAGCTGCAAAGAATGTTTTTTATATCAATAAGGAATATATAGAGTTCGATGACATCAAAAATTATCGGGACTTAGATCAGCTCATCAAAAAATATGAGCAGATCATGAAACCCAAAGGCAAAATCTATTTATTTATCGATGAGATACAAAATATAGATCAATGGGAACGTCTCGTTAATTCCTATGCTCAAAATTTTGCAAGGGAATATGAGCTCTTTATCAGTGGTTCAAATTCGAGAATGCTATCGGGTGAACTCGCTACCCTACTCTCGGGCAGATATGTCAATTTTGAAATATTACCTTTTGGCTACGAGGAATTTATCGGCATAAAAAAATTGGAAAAAAATCGCCAATCCTATATGGAATATTTGCAGAGCGGTGGCTTACCCGAACTATATGCCCTGCCTGAAGAAGATATGAAATTGCGCTACACGGCCTCAGTAAAAGATACGGTGTTGCTGCACGACATCATACAGCGATACTCCATAAAAGATCCAAAATTATTGGAAGACCTTTTTGTCTATGTTCTGAATACCGTTTCCAATATCATGTCAATCAATAGTATAGTTAAATTCTATAAAGGCAAGGGGCGAAAATTAAGTTATGATACCATAGCCAATTACCTGGGTTATATCGAAGATTGTTTCCTGATACACAAGGTCGACCGTTACAATATAAAAGGAAAAGATATCATAGCCGGAAATGTGAAATATTATTGTAACGACCTCTCTTTCAAGAATTATCTTTACAGTGGTTTTGCACATGGTGTAGGTTATATGCTCGAAAACTTAATCTATCTTGAACTAAGGCGCTGCGGATATAAAATATATGTGGGTGCCCTTCAAAACAAGGAGGTTGACTTTGTCGCACAAAAAAACGATCGGGTCATATATTTACAATCTGCCTATTTGCTTGCCGATGAAGCCACAATAGAGCGAGAGTATTCCGCACTCGATGCCATACAGGATCACCATGAAAAAATTCTGGTCAGCATGGATGAATTCAATTTTCCAAACAGAAACGGCATCAAACATGTTCAGGCATGGAATTTATCGGAGTATATTAGTTAGAATCATTACCCTGTAGCTGAGCCAAATTAAACAACATAAATTAGAAATTCTAATATTGCCTATACACCTAGCTTGGCTTAAATTCCAAAAAAAGCTCTGCACCATACGGTACAGAGCTTTTTGAATCATCGAAAACATCCTATTTGCTGCAGTTCTATTTGCGGACAAAACTGCAGTTATCTTTATCCCCAGGGGGAGCAATTTTTAAACTTTTTTGCTTTTTCGACTGCTTTTTTTGTCAGAAGACTCTTCATTAGCAACATTGGTAACAGCAGCGGCTTTGCGCTGTGATTCCAATTCCTTTGCGAGTAAACCCAGTTTTACCTCGAGCGACTTGATTCTTTTCTCAAGCTTTTCATGCGCATCGCTCTGCGGCAAGTTAAGTTTTGAAAGAACATTATCTATCAGATTGCGAAATTTATTTTCATACTCATCGCGTTTATGGTCGGTTGTTTTTACAACATCATCCACTACTTTTTTTCCATCTTCGGCAGAGATTTTACCCTTAGAAACCAGCTCATCGATGGCATTTTGAAGCCTTTCGGTAGTTCCGGCAACAATTCCTACTGCAGTATACAGCGCTTTACGTACAATTTTATCCATCATAATTTTTAACAAGTTTTGGCTTAAATAGCCCGGTGAGTTGCCCCACCGGACCGGTTTTTGGTGATTATTTACAAAAGAACAGTTAAAACTTAGATTCTTTCAGAACTTTCCGTTTTTTGTCCGATTGTTTCTTTAACAAGTTGATTGAGTTTTTCTTCAAGTGCCTCGATACGTTTTTCAATACGCTCGTGCTCATCGCTTTTGATGAAGTTGAAACGGGCAATTGCGTTTTCAATTAACTTTCTTACACGATTTTCAATTTCTTCGAAACGGCTTTGTTTTTGCTCATTTTCTTCCTTATCCTGAGCAGCCTCGCCTGTTGTAGTTTCCTCTTCTTTTTCTTCTTTTTCCTGCTTTTCCTGATAAGTTTTGCCTTTTTCAACAAAATCTTCTACAATTTCCTTTACGCGCTCAGTTGTTATAACTGCAAGACCTAAACCGGCCTGAATTGCTTTTTTAAACAGATCGTTCATGACAATTTTTTTTAAATTTGATTGATTGATGGTGATGTAAAATCCGATTCTATCGAATTGCGCCACAAAGATATAGCTAAAAAACTATAATTTACAACCCGATTTTATATATTTACATTTTATTCAATAATTCACTTTATTTAATTATTTTATATAATTTAAACTATTTATTTTATAATTATTTTAATAATAATTTAAATATTTAAAATAAAACTAAATTCATGTTATAAGTTTATTTATTTTTTGTTCTCCAAAAACAGCAGGAA
>JBILRK010000446.1:0-2981 GCA_044372705.1 Saprospira sp.
CGCTGGCTCCATACGGAAACCATCAAGATTGAGTTCATAAACAAAATACTCGAGGCTTTTTGTAAAAATTGTTCCGGCTGAATTGGCCTCGGGCACTGCTCTAAGGTTCTGCATGCGCCAGGTATATGTTCTCGATTCTCCTCTATCGGCAATAGCAGGTTGTGGCATACCATTGTAAACACGACCATTGAGTTTTACGGTATTGGAAACAGAAATAACATATGAGGCGTCCAAAACCGGATAATTAGCATAGAGGTTTACAATTCGGCCCTGATCAGGAAATTTTGATTCAATAACAGTAACCCTTTCCATTTCATCGCCAACTTCGAGATCTGTGATATCGTAAATGTAATTTTCGTCTCTCTGTTCATAGAGTTCATCGCCCTCTTTAAGCTGCGCCTGTGGCAGGTCGCGAATTTTAAGGTCAATCACTCGGCCGTCTTTTTTACGAATGCGAATGTCAACATATTTCACCTGTACAAAATCACCAATACGGCCACTAAACTTAGGAATAGAAAGCTGTTTGTATTCTTTGAGCGACTCTTCTTTTAAAAAGACCAAATGCTCATAGGTTTTGTAGGTTGCCAGCTGATCAATTTCGGGAAAGCTACCTGTAAAGATACTTTGGCTAAAGGTTTCCGATTTAAAGATTACAGCATCTTCATTGACAAATTGTTCAGGAATTGCTGCTGCTTTGGGCATATCGCCCTCCCATTTGTAATCTGAAAAAGTCTGTGCATTGACAGCAAAAACATTAAAAACAATGCTTAATACAGAAAGTACTTTAATAAACTTCATGGATTGGTTTTTAAGACTTGGTTTTGATTAAAAATTTAGATTGTACAAATTTATTGCCTTTTTAGCAGAATTGCAACCCAATTTTTCAATGCTTTCAATTTTTAGACCAAAGAAGGCTTTGGTAGACTAAAAATGTGAATTTTGGAAAATTGATAATTTTTTTTGTAAAACTTTTGTTTTTTGACTTTTTACAAAAAATGTATATCTTTGTTAGGAGGTTAAAAGCGATATATTGTTAGAGAATGGTTTAATTCAAGATTATATTGAAAAACAAAAAATCATTCTATAAAATAACAAATAAATAGCAAATATGTGTTTATTACATATTACTAAAAAAATAGCATCTTACAATTTTTCCGTGACGACAATTTGTTTTAATTATTTATAAACTAACTTTTTAAAACAACTAGACATCGCTTTTCTCCCATCAACATGGTTTTAAATTAAAAATTATGGAAAAAAAATTTTGGTCAAGAGAGGAATTAATTCTAGTTTTTAACTTGTATTTAAAATTGCCTTTCGGAAAAATGCATAGTAGAACACCTGAGGTTATAGTAATGGCTAATCTGTTAGGAAGGACTGTAAATTCGATTGCAATTAGGTTAACAAATTTTGCTTCTTGTGATCCTTATCATCAAAATAGAGGTGTGAAAGGTATGGTTGGCGGATTAAAACAATGTAGACCAATTTGGGATGAGTTTTCAGAAAACAAAGAATTTTTAATTTTTGAAAGCGAAAGAAAATTAGCAGAAAAAGAAAATTTAACAATTGAATCTAAATTTGATGATTTATTTCAAGATTTGAAAGATATAAAAGGCGAAACTAAACTTCGAGAAGTT
Organism: Saprospira sp.; assembly: GCA_044372705.1. Classification (GTDB taxonomy): domain Bacteria; phylum Bacteroidota; class Bacteroidia; order Chitinophagales; family Saprospiraceae; genus Saprospira. The sequence continues at coordinate 1,638 of JBILRK010000446.1, forward strand.
AAAACAAGAGTTAACCAAAATGTTTTTAGACAAATCGTTGTCGCAAATTATTCAGGAAAATGCGCAATAACTGGTATTGACTTGACTGAATTGCTTTTTGCAAGTCATATAATTCCATGGTCAAAAAATGAATATGAAAGATTAAATCCTGAAAATGGAATTTGTCTATCCGCTCTTTATGACAAAGCATACGACAAAGGTTTAATTGCCATAAATGAAAAATATCAGGTTTTAATTTCAGAAAAATTAAAACTAAAAAGGGGTACCGATTACTTCGAAAAATACTTTGCACATATTGAAAAACAGCCTTTAATTTCACCACAAAGATATTTTCCAAAAAAGGAATTCATCCAGTACCATTTAGACGAAATTTTCAATAAAAATTAGTTTAAAAATATCATAAAATAGTTTATTGAATAAGCAACTTGTCTCAAACTACCTGTATTGAAACAGATTATTACCTGGTCCGTTGAATTAGACTACACTCTTCCTTAACATCTAAACAAAAATTGCTTTGCGGTGAAAATATCAGATTTCCACCGCAAAATCTGCGGTGCAAATTAAATAGACATATAAAAGAAAGGATTGAATAAACTTCGTTTCGAATCCTGCTAGGGCGTTCCCTATTTTTTTAAAAAACAAAGAGGATTTATTTCCTCTTTTTTTTGCCCAAGACAAAACAAGACTTATTGTTTTTTGCTTTCTTTAAATAGCATTTTATCTACTATTTTGCTGTTTATAATTAGCATTTTTATATATATTTTGCTGTTTATAATTAGCATTTTTAAAACTTAATAAATTGATATAGATATGGTTAATAAAATAAGATACCACTTTGGCTATTTGGGATGCTTTATTAAAACTCATTTTCAAATTGACAAATCTTCAAATCTTCAAATTTTCAAATCAGCCTACCCATTTCCTCAATTCCCTGACCATTTCTCCCGCTAATTTTTTATCAAGTCCAGAATTTTTAAACAGTTCTTTTTTATTGTTACCCGATTTGGAAATTGATAACATTTGAGCCCTTTCGGGTTTTGAATAATTGGCAAAAATACTCCTTAGAATTGGTAAGAATTCCTGAAACTGATCGGCAGGAAAATCATTGACCCAATTGTCCAGAATTTTCCATAAGGTCTCATTGTGAATGAGCAGAAGTCCCGAGCCATAGAGAAAACCTTCGAGCCAGGCAGCAGATTTAGGCAAGGGATTGGCCTTTGAAAGTTCAAGACTCATCAAATTGGCAGTCTGCTCTACCCCATTCACTTTGATATCAAAAAGTAATCTGGTGCTTAGTCCGCGAAGCAGCCCATTTACCTGACTGTTTTCATAAAGTTGATGCAA
>JBILRK010000447.1:0-2979 GCA_044372705.1 Saprospira sp.
CGATGCAGCCACCCATATGAGCAAAAATGCGATCAATGGATACGTAATATCTCATGATGTATTAAAACGTCTGGTTGATGATGAAGGTAATTCTCCCCAAGGAATCAAGAATTTAAGTGCCGGTCATGGAGGTGAACATTCACACGAAGGCCACGACCATTCACACGATGGCCACGATCATGCACATGATAATCATGAGCATGGACACAAAGAAAAAGCAGAAAAAGGCGCACATGGAGAAACGGTCGTACTAGATGGTAAACATTATAAACTTGAATCGGCAAGTGCTCTGCAGGGAGTAACAAGCTGGTTCGATTTCTCTATTACCAAAAATGTCTTTGCAATGTTTTTGGCTATGATTTTGCTGATTGTTATTTTCAGTTCTGTGAGCAGCGCCTACAAAAAGCGCAGTGGTAAAGCACCGAAAGGACTTCAGTCTTTCTTTGAGGTTATCATTGTTTTCATGCGAGATGAAGTTATTAAGCCTGCAATAGGTCACAAATGGGAAAAATTCTTTCCTTACCTAATGACAACTTTCTTCTTCATTCTATTTGCCAACATTCTTGGTCTAATTCCTTTTTTCCCTGGTAGCGCTAATGTAACCGGAAATCTGGGTGTAACGATTATATTAGCGGTATTTACCTTTATTGTTACTAATATCAATGGAAACGGTCATTATTGGAGACACGTCTTTGCAATGCCTGGTGTTCCAAAAGCAATTCTGATATTGCTTACACCAATTGAGATTGTCGGTTTGTTCATTAAGCCAGTCACTTTGCTGATTCGTTTGTTTGCAAATATTACAGCCGGTCATATTATTATTTTAAGCCTTGTAAGTTTGATCTTTGTGTTTAGCAAAGGAGGCGAAAGTATTGGCGGGGCATTTGGCGGCGGAGCCATTGCGGTACCTTTTGTATTTGCAATGAACTTCCTGGAATTGTTTGTTGCCTTCCTTCAGGCATTCATCTTTACATTGTTATCTTCAATTTATATCGGTTCGGCTGTTGAAGAACATCATCACGAACACGAGCACGAAGGAGCTCACCATTAAAATACTTTAGAATCAATTTTTTTATCATATTTATTAATTAAAATCAATTTCCAACATTATGGAAGCAATTGGAGCCGGATTGGCAGTTATTGGAGCCGGTATTGGTATCGGTCAGATTGGCGGTAAAGCTATGGAAGGTATTTCTCGTCAGCCTAAAGCTGCAGGTGATATCCGTACAAGTATGATTATTGCAGCTGCGCTTGTTGAGGGTGCTGCCCTCTTCGCTATCGTAGTAGCTTTGATCAAGTAATTACCTGTCCCTCTGGACAAAAAAAGACAACAGAGCCGTCAACGATTGGTTGACGGCATGTTTTAAAGCGAAATATCTTACAATTTATAAGTAAAGAGTGTAATCTCTTTCAATCAATATTACAACTAAATAAGTTATGTTATACCTAGCAGATTTTTCGGTAATGAACCCAAGTTTTGGTTTGTTGTTTTGGACAACTATAATCTTTTTGGGTGTTCTTTTTGTACTGAGCCGTTTTTTCAAAACCATTAAAAATGCTTTGAATGCACGCGAGCATGATATCGACAGCGCACTTGCAGCAGCAGAAATGGCCCGAAAAGAAATGGCACAAATTCAGGAAGCTCAGAAAAATATGGAGCGCCAGGCAGCTGATGACCGTCTAAGAATTATCCGTGAGGCAGAAGCAATTCGTGATAATATGCTCGAAGAGGCTAAAGCCAAATCCGAAGAAATTAGTCGTCAACTTTTAGAGGCTGCAAAAAGTGAAATTGAAAACCGCCGCAAGGAAATGGAAGTAACATTATTGAATGAAATTGGAAGATTGTCAGTTGATATAGCCCAGCAGATTATACAGACTGAATTGCAGGGTAAACATGAGGAATTTGTAGCTCGTAAAGTAAGCGAGCTGAAGCAAAGCAATCTCAATTAAACTTTGATATTATAAGACTCTAGACTTGAAGATGCTATATTAAAACATGATTGGTCTTTAGATTGAAATCACCAATGCTTAATTTTTAAAATCATCTTTCATCTTTCATCTTTCATCTTTCATCTAACACATGTCAATAGCTCGTATCGCTTCCCGTTATGCCAAATCGCTCTTCGATCTGGCAAAAAATGAAGGAAAATTAGATAAAGTCCATCAGGATATTTTATATGTTCGTGAAGTTGCAGAACTTCCCGACTTCAGTGCTGTAATGAAAAATCCACTCATTCGCGAAGAGAAAAAAGAAAATATCTTCAGTGCTGTTTTCGGTCAGAAAGTAGAGGATCTTACACTTAAAACGCTGATGATTATAGCCGAACATAATCGCGAGGCTTATTTGATTGACATCTGCCGTTCCTTTCATGTGCTTTATAATGAAGAAAAACATGTATCTACAGTACTAATATCAAGTGCAGTTGAACTGAGCAGCCAAACTATTGACAACATTCTTTCGGAATTCAAAGCAAAAGGAATTATAGAATCTCAGGTTGAACTTAATACTAAAATAGATCCGTCAATACTTGGTGGTTTTATTCTACAGTTCAAAGACATCGTATACAATGCCAGCATTGCCTATAAATTGGATCAGTTGAGAAATAAATTCAGTGAAAATCTTTACATCAAAAACTTTTAACATATGGTTGACGTTAGGCCGGACGAAATATCCGCAATTTTAAAAGAGCAAATTACCGGTTTTGGTACCGGTGCCACCCTGGAAGAAGAGGGTACCGTATTAGAAGTCGGTGACGGTATTGCCCGTGTTTATGGGCTTTCAAATGTTGCTGCCGGTGAACTAGTAGAATTTGACAATGGTATTCAGGCCATTGCATTGAACCTTGAAGAGAGCAATGTAGGTTTAGTATTGATGGGTCCTTCCGAAAAAATTAAAGAAGGTGACAAAGTTAAACGTACTGGCCGTATCGCTTCTATCGATGCTGGTGAAGGTATGCTTGGCCGCGTTGTTAATCCGCT
>JBILRK010000449.1:0-2971 GCA_044372705.1 Saprospira sp.
ATAAAAAAGGCATTGCACAAGAATCTGAGATAGATTTTAATACAGTTGATGTGATGGGAAGAAATGCAGTGGGTAATAAATTAAGTGACCAAAAACCGCTAGAAATTATCGATATTAGTCCTGAGATTGTAGATGAAGAAGAGGAAATCACCAATCAGGATGATTCTAGTGATGATAGCGGAAATGATATTCAACCCACCTTATTTTAATAAAAAGATTATTAAATCCTTTTCTCTCGGTTTCTAAATTCAATAAAGGCCAACAAAATGATTTTTAAAGCGTTTATTTTTAGAACTATTCTAAATAATTTGCCAAATACTTAAACAAATAAGTAAAATTTCAGAATTTTGCGGCGAATTAGATGCTTTTAAAATTATAAAATGAATAATAACCCAATAGAGACCGATATCCTTATTATTGGTGCCGGACCAACAGGACTTTTTACCGTATTTGAGGCCGGACTGCTTAAATTAAGATGCCATCTGATTGATTATCTGCCGCAGGCAGGTGGGCAGCTGACTGAGATTTATCCGAAAAAACCAATTTATGACATTCCTGGTTTCCCTGAAGTCTTGGCAGGAGATTTAGTTGACGGCCTGATGAAGCAAATTGAACCTTTCAAACCTGGTTTTACCCTGGGCGAAAGAGCAGAGTTTATTGAAAAAACAGACGATGGGAAATTTAAGGTAGTCACTCACAAAGGAACTGTTCATATTGCATCTGTAATTGCTATTGCCGGAGGGCTGGGCTGTTTTGAACCCAGAAAACCGCCAATTGGAAATATAGCAGAGTATGAAGACAAAGGTGTGGAGTATATCATAAAAGAACCTGAATTTTATCGAAATAAGCGTATTGTAATTGCGGGTGGCGGTGACTCAGCTTTGGATTGGACCATTTTTTTGGCTGAAGTTGCCTCTGAAATCGTGATGATACACAGACGAAAATCTTTTAGGGGGGCACCCGATTCTGTTGAAAAAGTTGAAAAACTTGCAGAAGAGGGTAGAATAAAGCTAGTTACAGATGCTCAGGTAGTTGGTCTTGGGGGTAAAGAAAAATTGGAATGGGTTGAAATTGAACAGACCGGAGCGGAGAATTTTAACATCGAAACGGATCATTTTATTCCTCTTTTTGGTCTTTCCCCTAAATTAGGCCCAATAGGGGAATGGGGACTTCAAATTGACCGTAGTGCTGTAGAGGTAAATACCTTTGATTACAGTACTAATGTGCCGGGCGTTTTTGCAATTGGCGATATCAATACCTATCCTGGAAAATTGAAATTAATTCTTTGTGGTTTTCACGAAGCTACCCTAATGGTTCAGTCGGCGTTTAAAATAATTCATCCCGAGAAAAAAGTGCAGTTTAAATACACCACTGTAAATGGGGTAGAAGGTTTCTGATTTAATTTGAACTAAAAAAGCAAAGGTAGATGAGCGATTATTTCAGTTTTTACGGATTAGAAGCTTCCTTTTTACTCGACGAAGCCCTGTTGCGCCGTAAATATCTTCAGCTAAGCAGAGATTTTCATCCCGATTTCTATGGTATGGAGTCAGAGGAAAAACAAGCTGAAGCCTTGGAGCTCTCTTCAAAAAACAATGAAGCTTTCAAAGTACTTTCAGACTTTGACAGTCGTTTTGCCTATATTCTTGGTCTGCATGGATTATTGGATGAAGAAAAAAATAAAAATGCTTTACCCCAATCCTTTCTTTTCGAAATGATGGAAATGAACGAAGCTTTGTCAGAGCTTGAGTTTTTATTTTCTAAAATTGGATTTGACAAATTGGAAGGGGAGATAGATAGACTAAAAAGTGATCTTTACGCTGCTGTATTACCCGATTTAACGGGCTATAATAAAGAGAATGCCGATGCTGAAATGCTCATCAGATTGCTTGTGTACTATCTGAAAAATCGATATCTCAATCGAATTCAAACAAGACTAAAGTTAGTAGCAGAGCGTAAAAGCTAAGAATTGTATAATTTTCTTGTTGAAATGCTTTTTAATTAGATTTCCTTGCCTTATATTTGCCCTGCTTTAAAATGGTCTATGAGCCTTGATGGCGGAACTGGTAGACGCGCTTGACTCAAAATCAAGTATCGGCAACGATGTGGGGGTTCGAGTCCCCCTCGAGGTACTAAAGTCTCATCTTTGATCAGGTGAGACTTTTTTTATTAGAAATAAACTGCTAGACCCAAGCCCAAATGGTATGAGAAGTTACGCTAAAATACTTATTTGCTTTTTATTATTATTCTTTACTGCTTTGCTAAAAGCTCAGCTGGGATGTACGGACCCACTAGCAAATAATTACAATCCGGCGGCTACTCAAAATGACGGAAGTTGTACCTATCAAAATGCCAATATTTCTCCTATTAGATCAAATACACTTCCTGCTCTGCTTGACGAAACTTCGGGCCTAATATTTTGGAACGATAAAATCTGGACCCATAATGACGATATCGATATCAATCTTTATAATTTTCATCCTGACACAGTAAGTAATATTGCCAGTATCCCCTTAGTTGGAACCGTTAATATTGATCAGGAGGAAATCTCACAAGACTCAAATTTTATCTATATAGGCGATTTTGGCAACAATGCCAACGGTAATAGAACTGACTTGAAAATTCTAAGGATCAATAAATTGGATTTATTGCAGAATATAATAACTGTAGATACTTTATTTTTTTCCTATTCCGACCAAACTAATTTTTCAGCTAGTGGTGCCAATAATACAGATTTTGACTGTGAAAGTTTTATTGTAACTAGGGATAGCATTTATTTATTTACAAAACAATGGATTAGCCAAAAGACAGCTTTATATGTTATGCCAAAAACGCCCGGTACACATCTAGCTTCATTTAAAGCGATGTTCGATGTTCAGGGACTTATAAGTGGGGCATATTACAATGAAGAAAAAAGGCTATTGGTGTTAGCTGGTTATTCAAGCATTGTTCAGCCATTTATTTACCTGTTTTA
>JBILRK010000450.1:0-2953 GCA_044372705.1 Saprospira sp.
TTACCGAAGCTGAACTTTTTGTTGCGGATGTCAATCCCACATACTTATACGATGGCTATCATAGCAAAAATGTGGTTAATGCAGGAAGCAATCCGCAGTTTGGACCTCTGATTAATTATCATTTAAAAAATCTAAGCGATAGTGCTACCCTTAGCATAGTGATAATGGATTTAAAAGGAGAAAAAATTAAAACCTATTCGAACAAAGCGAGCGATAATAAATTAAAGATTGAAGCCGAACAAGGCATGAATCAATTTGTTTGGGATACTTATTATCCTGAGGGAGAAAAAATTGAAGGGATGATTTTGTGGAATGGAAATGCCGGAGGCCCGAGAGCGGCACCCGGAAAATACAAGGTTAGAATTATTCACGATAAAGACAGCCTGGAAAAAGAATTTGAGTTGAAAGCGAATCCGGTGTACAATTGCTCGCAGAAAGATTATGAGCAACAATTTAACTTTTTAATTTCAGTACGCGATAAATTTAATACCCTGCAAAAAACGGTAAAAGAGATTCGTGAAATCAGAGGACAAATGAATGTCTTTACTGCCCGTTTAGGAAAAGACTATCCAAAGGATTTAAAAGAATACGCCGACTCCTTAAGTAAAAAGATGACCGAAATTGAAGAAGCAATTTATCAGACTAAATTGAAAAGCGCTCAGGACATATTGAATTATCCGATAAAGCTGAACGATAAAATAGCCGATTTGTATCATTATGCCGAAAGTGGAAAAACCGCTCCAACAAAACAGGTGCTTGAAGCATTTGCAGAATTATCGGCTTTAGCAGATGTAGAAATCAATAAATGGGAGGCCATTCTAAAAACTGAGATTCCAAAATTGAATACGATGTTTCATGCAAATTCACTTCCTGTTTTTGGATTGGGTGATAAAAAGTGATTTACGGATTGACGAAACTTTCGCAAAAATCTGATGCTTTTAAGCTCAGAATTTAAATACTAACGAATACCTGGGTTTCAACCCTAGAATAACTATTGGTTGCCCTAAGCTAAAGCATAGGACTCAATTGCTGTTCGTTTTTTCTGAGGCTGAAGCCTTTTGAAAAAATCCTATGGCTTTAGCCTAGGATTTTAGTCAGCAAAGTAGACCCGGTTTAACCCAGAACCATTTCAGCTCCAGCGGAGCGGCCTGTTCTTAGCCGCAGGCAGGAAGAGGATTTGAGAAGAGGGGGAGAAATTGAGAAGACGAATAGTTTTAAAACATATTATTTGAACATAAATGTTTTTAAAATTTGCGCTTTTCCTTTTTTGGGTGTATATTTGTCATAAACTTACCCCAAAACCCCATGGCAAAGGAATACGATAAAATATTTAAAGAGAATATTGAGGCGATATATTTATCGCTCAGTGAAATGGTGTTGAATTTTCGGCCTTTAAAAGTTGCAGATGTAAAATTGGACTTGCAGAGAACAATTGAACGGCTTCCAGATTTTTTAATAAAAGTTAAGGTACCAAATACTGATGAAATATTTCTGCTGCATCTAGAAATTCAGAAAGCTGATAACAGTGAAATGCTGTACAGAATGTATGAATATTATGCCCTATTGTTGCGTAAATTCAAATTAAACATTATTCAGATTGTTATTTACATAGGGGAAGGCGAATCAAAAATGAACAATATACTGGAAATTGGCGAAAACCGATTTTCTTATCAACTTTTCAATATTCAGAGTATATCCTACAGAACTTTTTTGGAATCGGATAAACCCGAAGAACTACTACTGGCGATTTTGGCAAATCTTGAAGGAGAGACAGCTGAAACAGTTATAGAAAAAGTTATGAATAAGGCCAAATATGTCACTAATGAAACTTTTTCCTTAGATAAATTTGTTGTTCATTTCGAAGTTCTTGCCGGAATGCGTAATTTTAATGAACCTTTTAAAACTATATTAAATAAGATCATGCCAATAGAAATTAAACTTGAGGAAACCTATCTCTTTAAAAAAGGAGAGGAAAAGGGTAAAATACTTGGTGAAAAACGTGGCGAAAAGCGTGGCGAAAAGCGTGGTGAGAAGCGTGGTGAGAAAAAGAACCGCGATAAAATTATTTTGACAATGCTTAAGAAAAAGAAATTTAGCGTTGAAGAGATTGCCGAAATTGCTGAGGTTTCTGTTGAATATGTAAAGGAGTTGGTGAAGCAAACTTCGTAATTTAAATGACTTTATTGATATGCTATGCAATGATATAATCACTCTTTATTCAATTAAAAGTATTGAACCTGGAACAAAATCAATTTCCAATTTTACATTGAATAATAAAGCGATGAATTGGTTATCAACCTGTCGGGAATGAGAAAATCTGTTTTCCTGCCCCGCTTTGCTATTTACCTTGAATAGAATCCCTATAAACTTAATTAAACAGGCCGATTTAACTGCTTAAATATCAGCTATATTTATAAAATACTAAGCCCCCAAAAGCGTCAAACTTTTTGGGGGCTTTACTATATTTAACTGTCAAGTTCAAGAAAAAATTTGCAATCTTTCGAAAAATGAAATAATCAAATTCCTTGCACTTTGTATTATTTGTATCATTCTATTTCAAAGATCTGAAGTACTCCTCCACCAAGTTTTTGTAATAAGGTTTCAAAGCAGGAGATACCGTTTTGAACATTTCGACCTGTCCTTTGCGCTGCTTAAGATAATCCTGCATTGCCGGCGGAATCTTAGGTTCTGTTTGTTTTGGCTGTTCCGATTTGCGCTCATTGTTATATTCACGCTCCCGCTCTGCCTTTTCGTGTTCGAGTAATTTCGTCAGGATATCCTGTTGTCTCTTATTGATGTCGTTTGGTAGCTTTTTATTTACCAAATCGGTTTCAGTTTTATCCATCTGATTCATCAGTTCCTGCAGTTCTTTTCCGCCATCCTTGCCATTTTGCTGTTTCTGACGTTTCATATCCTGCAATGCCTTTCTTATTGCAGCCTGTTTTGCAGCCAT
>JBILRK010000451.1:0-2942 GCA_044372705.1 Saprospira sp.
AAGAGTTGCCTTTGCCTTGGATCATACCTATGAAAAACAGCTTCAGAAGCTGGAAAAAATTGTTTCAGAAAATGATCGAAGAAATCAGTAAAGAAAATCTACCTCTTGTTAGCATTATCATGCCTGCATATAATGCTGAAAATTATATTGCAGAAGCAATTGCTTCAGTAATTAGTCAAACTTATTCCAATTGGGAACTCCTCATTGTAAACGATGGCAGTATTGATAAAACTGAGTCGATTGTTTTAAGTTTTGAGGATTCCAGGATCAAATATTTTAGTCAAAATAATCTCGGTGTTAGTGCAGCCAGAAATGTTGCCCTTCGAAATATGAAAGGAGATTTCTTTTGTATGCTCGACTCGGATGATATTTTACCTCAAAATAGCATTAAATCAAGAGTTGATAAAATGATTTCCTCGCCCGAGGTTGAATTTGTAGATGGATCTGTAATTGTTAAGAATCAAACCCTTGACAAAATCATTAAAAATTATCGCTTTAATTACTACGGCAACCCAACCAAATCTTTAGTTAGATTAGATGGAAACTGTTTCTTTGGTCCAAGTTGGATGATTAGAAAAGTAGAAGGCAAACGCTATGTTTTTGATGAAACCATTACCCATGGAGAAGAACTCATGCTTTATATAAGTATTTCCAATGATGGTATTTATGCCTCTATCGATGACCCCGTTTTGATTTACAGGAAATCGGAAAATTCAGCCATGTCTAATCTTAAAGGCTTAGAGTCCGGGTATAAAAAAATACTAAGTGAAGTTAAAAAAATGAGTAAGGTTTCGGCCGAAGATAAAGCTTATATGAAAGGCAGAATCATTCGAATTATGTTTTTGTCTTATTTGGCTAGGTATGATTTTTATAATGCATTTTCTGTTTTATTTAGAATTACAGGAAAATAAAAAACAGGCATTTTAATTCTTCGCCTTTAGCTATTCCATGAAAAGATTATTATTTGTATCCATAGCTTTTCCGCCAAAAAATGATCCTGAATGCCTTCAGACAGCTAAATATTTTAACTATCTGCAAAAATCTACCTCTTTAGAGATTGATGTAGTCAGCTCAGCGATGCCAACTCTTTTCATGCCATTTGACAAAAATCTGGAGAAATATAATAAAGGTTTTAAAAACCTAATTGAGGTAAAAATCAAAGAAAATAAATACCTCAACTACCTTAAGCGAAAGTTATTTCCAGACTATTTTGAAAAGCCTGATAGTAAAAAATCATTTCACCTGAGTTGGAGGAATACAGTTAAAAAGATAAAAGAAAAACCCGATATTATTTACTCCCGCTCATTTCCGCTCAGTTCAACAGTGTTGGCTTTGAAACTAAAAGAACATTACAATGTGCCTTGGGTGCTCCATTTGTCAGACCCTTGGGTATATTGTCCTATTACTGAGTACAAAAGTTATGCAGCGCGTGAATACCATCGTAATCTTGAGCGCAAGTGCTTTGAAAAAGCTGATTTTATTTGTCTTACATCCGATAAAACCATTGAACTTTATAAAAAAGTCTACCCTGAACTTAGTAGTAAATTTCTCTATTTTCCTAATGTTTTCGATCCTGTCGACTTCAAGAATAATGATTATGAGTTCGGAGATAAGATTAAAATAGTTTACACAGGGGGCTTAGTTGATAATCGTTCGGTAAGCTACCTTATCGATGCAATGTATATTTTAAAAAAAGAGCATCCGCAAGTCTTGGATGTTTTTGAATTTATTTTTGCAGGAGCAATGGACAGTTATAATAAGTCCTTTTTCGAAAAATCTGCTTTTAGAAATCTCAGACATATAGGACTCTTGCCATACAATGAGGCATTGGATCTTCAGCGAACTGCCGATATTTTATTGGTAATAGACAATCCTATCGATAATCCGGATAAGGCTGTTTTCTTTCCATCCAAACTGCTCGATTATATGCTCATGCAGCGAAATATTTTGGCTATAACAACTTTAGGTGGAACCAGCGACGATTTGTTAAAAAGTATTGGGGCGATTTCTGTTTCACATTCCGATGAAAATGGCCTTGTTGCAGCACTATTAAATATCCATAAGGCATTTACAGAAAAAGATAAAAGCTTCTTTTTTAGGGAAAATGTCGATGAGCGTTTTTCTGCTGAATACAATGCAAAGAGGCTTGTTGAAACTTTTGAAAGTTTATTTCAATGAAAAAAATTGCAATTGTTTTGGGCACACGTCCCGAAGCCATAAAATTACTTCCGCTTTACAAGGCATTTAAAAAAGAGGGTAATTTTGATCCAATATTGATTTCTACTGGTCAACACCGTGAAATGCTTTATCAGATTTTTAGTTTTTTTGATGAAAGCCCGGATGTTGAACTGAATCTAATGACTGCTAATCAGACATTGGCATCGCTTACTTCCATACTGAGTACATCACTTCAGACCTGTTTTGAAGAACTAAAACCCGATCTTGTAATTGTTCAGGGAGACACTACCACCGCTTTTGTAAGTAGTCTGATTGCATATTACAATCGCATTCCTGTTGCGCATGTTGAAGCGGGGCTAAGAACAAATCAAAAATATTCTCCTTTTCCGGAAGAGGTAAATCGTAAGCTTATCAGCGGTATCGCCGAATATCATTTTGCACCTACCTCAAAAGCACTTCAAGTCTTAAAAAACGAGGGACTTAATAATGTTTTTCAAGTTGGTAATACAGTTGGAGATAGTCTTTTGCTTTGTTTGCAAAAGTTAGAAACTGATATAACTTCGTACAGTGAAAAATTTAAGATTTTAGAAAAATACCGCAAAATAATATTGGTGACCGGGCACAGGCGTGAAAGCTTCGGAGATGGTTTTCGAAGAATTTGTGATGCTATTTTGCAATTGGCCAAAAAATATCCTGATTTCTTATTTTTCTATCCAGTACACCTAAACCCAAATGTTCGATCTGTTGTAATGTCGATGCTGAGT
>JBILRK010000452.1:0-2929 GCA_044372705.1 Saprospira sp.
ACCAGGAAATAATGTTTGATTCCTTCGTAGAGCAACGAGCGCTCACGGATTTCTTCTGTTCTTGAAATATCATTATTACTGCCCGAAACTATACAGACTACATTTTTACCTTTAAGCTCTGGACCAAGCTGTTCCAGCGCCGCAATGCTCAAGGCTCCAGCTGGCTCAACTACGATGGCATCTAGATTGTAAAGTTCCAGTATGGTGGAACAGACCTTACCTTCAGGCACCGTAACAACCTGGTCGATGCATTGACGGCAAATATCGAAATTGAGATTACCGATTTTTTTAACAGCCGCGCCATCTACAAATTTATCGATATGGTCGAGTGCTGCATTGGTTCCCTGCTGCAGTGCGAAGCTGTAAGATGCCGCACCTTCGGGTTCAACGGCAATGATTTTTGTATGAGGACTCAATTGTTTAAAAACTGCTGAAACACCGGCTGAAAGTCCACCTCCGCCAATTGGCAGGATGAGCAGATCCACTGGATTTTTAGAATTTTCAATAATTTCCAGACCTACTGTAGCCTGACCCTCTATCACCTTTTCATCATCGAAGGGATGTATAAAAACCAGTCCGTTGGCATTGCCATATTTGACAGCGGCAGCATAGGCATCGTCGAAGGTGTCACCTTCTAAAACAATATCTACCCATTCCTTGCCGAAAAAAGATACCTGATTTACTTTTTGTTTTGGCGTTGGTAGCGGCATGTAAATCTTCCCCCTGATGCCAAGTTTACGGCAGGCATAGGCAACGCCCTGAGCGTGATTGCCTGCACTTGCACAGATGACGCCACTGCTTTTTTCGCTTTCGCTCAGGCTGCTGATTTTATTAAAAGCCCCTCTGATCTTGTAGGAACGCACAGTCTGCAGGTCTTCTCTTTTGAAATGAATGGTCGCTGCGTACTTTTCCGAACCCAAAATGTTATAGGTCAGAGGGGTGACATTGGCTACTTCTTTCAGTTTCAGTGCAGCCGCTTTTACTTTTTCAATTTCAGGGAAATAGCTCATTTTTATGGTCTTAATTGTCTGACAGCTTTGCCGGTAAGCCACATTTCCGATTCGCGGATTTCCTTCAGTTCGGCTTCGAGTTTCACGCGGTAATCGGGTTGTGAATTGGAATCGATGGAGCGTTGTGCCTCATTGCCCGAGATAACCGCATCGTACAATTCTTCAAAAACAGGCGCAACAGCATCTCTGAATTTGTTTTTCCAGTCGAGTGCACCTCGCTGTGCCGTAGTCGATGTGTTAGCAAACATCCAGTCCATCCCCTTTTCGGCGATGAGTGGCATCAGCGACTGCGTGAGTTCCTCCACTGTTTCATTAAATGCCTCCGATGGACTATGCCCTCTTTTGCGCAGCAGGTTGTACTGTGCTTCCATAATGCCGGCAATTGCACCCATAAGTGTTCCGCGTTCTCCAGTAAGGTCGGAATACACCTCATTTCTGAAATTTGTTTCGAACAAATAGCCCGAACCGATGGCTATACCCAGGGCCATAGCTTTTTCGGCAGCTTTCCCTGTATAGTCCTGATAAACTGCATAGGAAGAATTTATGCCCTTGCCCTCGACAAAGAGTCTTCTCAAAGAAGTGCCCGAACCTTTTGGTGCAACAAGAATTACATCCACATCGGCAGGCGGAATGATACCGCTTCGCTCATTAAACGTGATGCCGAAGCCATGCGAAAAATAAAGGGTTTTGCCTTGGCTCAGGTGTTTTTTAACAGTTGGCCAGGCCTGTATCTGACCTGCATCGGAAAGCAAATACTGAATAATGCTGGCTTTTTCGAGCGCTTCTTCCAACTCAAAAAGATTTTTTCCAGGAACCCAGCCATCTCTGACTGCCTTGTCCCATGAAAGTCCGCCTCTGCGCTGTCCGATGATGACATTAATGCCATTGTCGCGCATGTTCAGCGATTGTCCTGGGCCTTGTACGCCGTAACCAATCACGGCAATAGTTTCGTTTTTCAATAGTTCCTGCGCTTTTACAAGCGGAAATTCGTCGCGGGTAACAACATTTTCGAGTACGCCGCCGAAATTAATAAGTGCCATTTTTTTAAGATTTAGATTAGAAGGTAGAAATTTTGTATCGGGTATCAAGTATCGGGTATTAAGTACTTTGTACTTCGCACTATTTACAATTCAATAGTTCTAGTGCCTTTGCGCTAGCCCCTAGTCCCTTATTTTAGTTTAAAAAAGATTCGAGTGTAGCCATAGGTTTTGTAACTGCGACCCGACCAGATCTTACAAATTCGAGCAGACCATAAGGTTGCAGCAATACCAAAAGTTCCTGTGTTTCTTGTCTTTGTCCGGTTTTTTCCAAAACCAGAAATTCTTTCTCGATAGAGATGATTCTAATATTGTGTTTACGAATCAGATTTTCGAAAAAGCCAAGTTCCTGAGTGATTGATGCCGGCAGTTTGTACAAGGCAATTTCCTGATAAACCGTTTCCTCCTCTTCGTGGAAAAATGCCTTGAGTACATCAACCTGTTTTTCAATCTGTTTTACCAGTTTTTCTACAGCATGTTCGGTTTCGGTCACTACGATTGTGTAGCGATGAATGCCGTCAATTTCTGATTCGGAAGCGGCAATGCTATCGATATTAATATGCTGTCTTGTGAACATGGCGGTGATGCGATTGAGCAATCCGACCTTATTTTCCGTAAAAACGGATAGTGTATATGTTTTTTTTGACATGATTTTTCTGTTTTCATTTCTCTAATTATTCCGGACCCAATTTTACCTCCGAAACCGAAGCTCCAGTTGGTACCATCGGAAAGACATTGTCCTCTTTTCCGACCATTACCTCCAGGAGGTAGCTTGCTTTGTGTTGCAGCATTTCTGCAACGGCGCTTTCAAGATCTGCTCTTTCCCGAACGGTTTTTCCGCTAATGCCATAACCCTTTGCGATTTGAACAAAATTGGGATTC
>JBILRK010000017.1:0-11248 GCA_044372705.1 Saprospira sp.
AATCCCAAGGGGTAGAAGCAGCAGTCGCAAATGTTTCATTAATACGCTAATTTATCATCCAAGTTAAAAATTGAGGAAAATGATACTCCTTTATGAGCCATGCATAAAACCCAATTAAAAATCCTCTGTTATCTTAGTGGTAATATGCACTACCGCATCGCCCTCATAAACAATGGGCGCATGATTGGTACAAATAATATATCCGTCATTGGGGGCAATAAGCTCTATTTCGAAAGTACCAAAAGGATCACTGATTGTTCCAAGTACGTCTCCTTTTACAACTTTTGCACCCAGCCTTTTCTTGTTTCTGTACATACCCGATTCCTTTGCCCTAACCCAGGATGATTTTTCAACAAAGACTTGTTTTTCTAAGGGGTAAGTTTTTGCACTGAGTTCTTTGCTAAAATCCCTAATGTTCAGATGATGCATGACTCGCATAGCACCCTGAATTCCAATTTGGGTAACAATTCTATCTAGATTTAAAGATTTTCCGCCTTCAAAGAGTAAAACTTTTTTTCCTCTTTCTGTAAGTGCGTCTCTGAAAGATTTATCTCTGTTCTCGGCATCTATAATAAATTTTGTACCAAAAACCTTAGCTAACTCAAGGGTTTCCTGATTTTTGATATCGAGCCTGATCTGGGTATAATTGAAACGCATGGCGCCACCTGTATGAAAATCGATACAATAGTCGATATGAGGAGCAATCTCTTCCATAATGCTGTAGGCAAAACGACTGGCAAGAGAACCATTTTTGGTGCCGGGAAACATACGGTTTAAATCCCTTCCATCGGGAAAATCACGCGTTTGGCTTATAAATCCAAAAACATTTACAACGGGCATGCAAATAACAGTACCTCTTTGCGGAATATGGAATCCATTTCTGATAATCTGACGTACAATTTCAACGCCATTTGTTTCATCGCCATGAATTCCGGCAGAGAGAAGCATACAAGGCCCATCTTCAAGTCCTCTTGAAATAATTATCGGAATCTTCAAATCGGTCCCGTTATGTAATTTGGCAATATTGAGTTCCTCGGTTCTGCTTTCGCCCGGTTTAACGTTTAGGTTTATAAGGCTCATTTATTATTTAGATTTACACCTGTACATTTCGCTCTATGTATCGAATAATGGCTTTAGCAATATCTTTTCCAGTTGCACCTTCAATTCCCTCTAATCCGGGAGAAGAATTCACTTCCATAATAAGCGGGCCATTATCAGACTGCAGCATATCGACCCCGGCGATACCTAAACCAAGAGCCTTAGTTGCCATCAATGCGGCATTTTCTTCTTCGTCGCTCAGCTCAATGAGTTTTGCAGAACCGCCCTGATGCAGGTTGGAGCGAAACTCGCCCTCTTTGCCCTGTCTTTTCATGGCACCTACAATAACCCCATCAACCACAAAGGCACGAATATCAGAACCGCCTGCTTCTTTTATAAATTGCTGCACAATAACTCTGGCCTGCAAACCGTTGAATGCCTCCAAAACTGATTTTGCCGCACTATGTGTATCTGCAAGTACTACTCCAACTCCCTGAGTTCCTTCCAATAGTTTAAGAACACAGGGTGCTCCACCTACTTTTTCAATTACCCTGGTAACATCTTTTGAATAATTTGTAAAAGCCGTTACGGGAAGCCCAAGACCGGCTCCCGATAAGATCTGAAGACTGCGCAGCTTATCGCGGGAACGTACCAGCGACTGCGAACTAGTAGCTGCAAAAACTTTCATCATTTCAAATTGTCGAATTACAGCCGCTCCATAAAATGTTACTGATGCGCCGATACGAGGAATGATGGCATCTATTCCCTGCAGCTCCTGGCCTTTGTAATAGACCTGGGGATTGTTTCCCTGTATGAGTAAATCGCATTTGGTGTGGTTCACAATAAGCATTTCGTGACCACGTTTTTCGCCGGCTTCCTTAATTCTCTGTGTTGAGTACAGTTTCGGATTGGCCGAGAGAATCGCCATTCTCAGTTTCTTCTTTTTCATTTGTCTTTGCTGTTTTTTTTCTGAGTCTGTTAATTTTTGATACATCAACTATAAATTTGCCCTGCTGTAGAAATTTTCTTCCAAGCAGAACGGGAAATTTCATTTCGGCCCTATCGCTGAGTGTAAGTTCAACATTATAGGTCTTTTTTCCGAATATCATTGTTAAAACGATCTGGTATCGTGTTTCACTTATTCCGTTTGAACTTTTTATTACAGTCATTTCGTAATGATCAAAAATCAATTCTTTATGATTGTACAATGGATGCGTCTCATCTAAGAATTTACAGTGTAGCTTTCCGCTAATCTCTTTAATATCAGCGCAATGAATACTTGAGGTAAAAGCACCAGTATCAATTTTTACTTCTATCTCTTCAAGTCCCAAACTTGGAAAATCTGCCATTTCGCGCCTTCCGATTATTTTTTTCTTTTTTGTCATTGGCTGCATTGATTTTGGTAAATGCTGTTTTTCTGATTTTGAATCAAATATATTAAGAAAACTGAGAATCAGCTAAATTTTTACAAATCAAAAATTATTATATTGTAGCTTAAGGTCTTAGACATTATGAAAAAGTTCTGTTAGTCCTTTTTCAGACGCATCGCAGATTCCTCTTTCAGTGATCAGACCGCTTATCAATCTGGCAGGAGTAACATCAAAACCGTAATTGGCAGCAGGGGTTGTAGGCGGGCATATCAGTACAGTATCTATTTTACCGCTGCTGTTCAGACCCTGAAAATATTTTACCTCATCCTGATTCCTTTCTTCGATGGGAATTTCTTTGAGGCCGTCGTTAATGGTCCAGTCGATACTGGTCGATGGCAGCGCCACATAGAATGGAATATGGTTGTCTTTGGCAGCTAAAGCTTTGAGATAGGTGCCAATTTTGTTGGCCACGTCGCCCTGTCGGGTCGTTCTATCCGTACCCACCAATACTAAATCGACCATGCCATGTTGCATCAGGTGGCCTCCGGTATTATCAACAATCAGGGTATGAGGCACGTTGTGCTGTCCCAATTCCCATGCTGTTAGGTTCGAACCCTGATTTCTTGGTCTTGTTTCATCGACCCATACATGCACTTTGATACCTTTTTCAATGGCCTGATAAATAGGCGAAGTGATGGTTCCCCAGCGGATGCAGCCCATCATGCCGGCATTGCAATGCGTGAGGATATTGACGGCTTCTCCGCCTTTTCTTTTGCTAATTTCTTCAATAAGTGGCAGACCGTTTACTCCAATCATTCTGCAAATTTCAATATCTTCAGCAACGATGGCATCGGCAGTTTGCAAGGCAATAGCTGTTTTTTCGGCCTTAGTTTTCACTGTGCTGATGGCAGCCATCATACGGTCGATGCAGACGAAAAGATTAACTGCTGTAGGACGAGAACTGCGCAAATAATCGGCCGCTTTCTCAATTTCATGTTCGAGCAGCGCCTCCGAGGCATCGCGGCATGCCATCCACAATCCGTAAGAAGCAGTTGCTCCAATGAGTGGAGCGCCGCGCACAATCATCTGTACAATAGCCTGATATATGTCTTCTACATTGTGAAGTGTTTCAACCTTAAGCTCATGCGGCAAAAGGGTTTGATTAATAATTTGCACTTCCTCTGCTTCATTGAGCCATATTGTGCGTAGTGGATTGGGAATCATATATACGATTTGAGAATGTGAAAATTTGAAAATTTGAAATTGGGGCGGCTGTTGGCCGTTTGCCTAAAACCACATTTTCAAATAACTAGTAATAAGTTAACTTCATTGAAATCGGATGCTATTTTATGTGTTGAGTTAGGGTCTGTGCCAGGACGTAGCAGTTTTATAGTTTGCATGCCAGCCTCTCTTGCAGCGTCGAGCTCCTGTTCAATGTCGGATAGAAAAACAATCTGCTCAGCAGGAAGACCAAGTGCCAACTGTATGTTTTTGTAAGATTGCACTTCTCTTTTATGACCAACTACTGTATCGAAATAGTCGGAAAAAATTGGTCTGAGGTCTCCAGCTTCAGAGTAGCCAAAAAGCAGCTTTTGGGCAGGGACAGAGCCAGAGGAATAGATGCCGATTTTCAGACCATTTTCTTTCCAGGTTTTTAACATACTGGGAACCTCGGGATAAACATGGCCTTTTAAACTTCCGTTTTTGTAGCCTTTTTCCCAAACCATTCCCTGTAATGCTTTCAGCGCAGGATGTTTACGGTCGGTTTTGCACCAATGCTCTAAAAAGCTTATGGCATCTTCGTCGCTAATTTGGCGATTTTCTTCTTCAACAACTGTTATTTTAACTGCTTCGATTTGTGCATGTACAGCAGGCTCATTAAGCGCCGCCCGAACTTCTTCGATATGCTCCAGGAAGTATGGAAACAGCACATCTGCCACAAATGAAATTGAAGTCGTAGTGCCTTCTATATCGGTTAATATGTATTGAGTATTTTTCATTGAGTATTGAGCATTGAGCATTTTTCATTGAGCATTTTTCATTGAGTATTGAGCATTGATCATCTTTCATTGAGTATTGAACATTTTACATTGAGTATTGAGCATTGATCATCTTTCATTGAGTATTGAACATTTTACATTGAATATTGAGCATGGATCATCTTTCATTGTGTATTGAATATTTTACATTGAATATTGAGTATGGAATATTTTTCTAGCTCCTATTTACTAATCACTTGAAACTAAATTATTGGCCAAATATAAACTACTAAATCCCTAGTCCCTAGTACCGGGCACCTAAACATCTGGCTACTGTCTACTAAAAAACTAGTACCTAATACCTCATCCCTAAAGTTCTGTCTACTGGCTACTGGTTACTAAATAACTAGTACCTAGTCCCTACTTACTAAACAACTGGCTACTGGCTACTAAAAAACTAATCCCTAGTACCTAGTAACTGGCTACTTTGTACTAAAATCTTTCATCAGTCCATTAACTTCACTTTAACTTATTACTAAAAGCTATTTAGAATTATGTTTTGTACTTTTGATTGTTGCTTTATTAAAAATCAAATTACTATGAGAAAAATAAACTATCATATTTCGGGCTTTTTATGCCTTGCCTTTGCTGCCTTTGCTACGGCATCTTTTGCGCAGCAGCCCGAAGCTCCAAAACAGGACTTAAAGGTAACAATTATTAAAAAAACAATTGATGGAAATGGTATAGAAACTATTGAAAAAATTGAACAGAACCCCGAATTAAGCCCCTTACAGATCGAATCCGATGAACTAATTATTGAGAACAAAGCTGCAATGGGTGTTATTATTACTGAATCTGAACAAGGTGTAAGAATAAGTTCCGTACAGGGTGCAGCAAAAGAAGCAGGGTTGAAGGAAGGAGATATTATTTTAAGCTTTGCAGGGACCAACATAAAAAGCGTTGAACAGTTGCAAAAAGCTGTTACACTTCATAAAATTGGCGATAAAGTAAAAGTTGAATACCTAAGAGATGGTAAAAACCTGCTTGCTGAGCTGACTTTGAAAGCAGCCCAAAGAGAAATAATACTGGTTGAAAAAAGAATGGACAATAGCCCAAGACTTCATAAAGAACACAAACTTGACCCCTGTCAAAAATTGGAAAGGCTTCGTGCCGAACCATTTATTGGAGTTTATATCAATACAGAGAGCGGCAGCGCAAAAATTACAGATATCATCGAAAATACAGCTGCTGCCAAATCTAAATTGAAAAATGGAGATGTTATCAGTAAAATAAATGAAGCGCAGATTGGCAATTATGACGAGCTTGTATCTGTACTGAAAAATTATAACCCCGGACAGTCGGTAAAAATTAACTTTGATCGAGATGGCAAAACTGAGAAAACCCGAGTCAGACTTGGTAGTCTTGCCGACAGAGACCCTCTTTACAGCAAAAAACTCGAGGAATGTTGCAATGCAAAATCGAAAAATTCAAATGACGAAAAAGCGGACAGCCCTATCATCAACAATACAGAAATAATTGTGGAACTTTTCCCCAATCCTGCAAGTGAACAAATCAATGTTAGTTTTAATGCAAACAAGGATATCCCTGTATCCATAAGCATTAATACCATAGAAGGAAAAGAAATAATCCAAATGGAGTTAAAATCAGATCAAGGACAGTACACAGAACAAATTAATATTGATAAGCTTCCCAAAGGCATCTACCTGATGACCATCAAGCAAGGTAAAACTGTGCTGAGTCGTCAATTTAGCAAAATATAAGATTCAAGTATTTCATGGTAAGGCCCCGGAGAAAACGAACGCTTCGGGGCTTTTTTTGTCCTGTTTTGTTCAGATTTATTTAGGCACGCAGGGTTTCTTTTCTAAGAAAGATCATCCCAGGTGTACAAGGCTTCAATGTTGAGGTACCTGACCATGGCCCCTCGAGCAGGTAAGCTCCATTGCCGAACTTAAATTTTAAAGGCATTTTTTTAATGCACCAAGCCGAGCGGTTGGGTATGTTTTCATTACTGATTTTTATATCTTCCAAATCCACTTTGCTGCCTATGAGTTTGCCCTTTATATCAAAGTTGGCATAACTTGTCCCTGTTTTGATAGTTCCCATACCAGAAATGAGGCTATCTTTGAGACTTATTGTAATTTCATATGCATATTCCCGGGCTATGCCGCCTGAAACCTGTGTAAGTTTTCCGGTCCAAATACCTTCAATTATGAAAGGTGCCATTATTTCCAATTCCTTTTCCTGAGCAAAAATGCCCGAAAAAATAAAGATATAGAAAAAACAGAATAAGGGTTTTTTCATTGATTGCGGGCTGTTTTTGAAAGATAAGGCTTAGCCTTTTCTGCGCTTCAGTTCCTCTCTTATCATTTTCAATTCACGACCAACCTCTCCGTTTACGGAAGAATTTTCGCGAGCACGACGTATAAGATAGGGCACAACGTCATTTATTGGTCCAAATGGCACATACTTGCCTACTCTGTAGCCTGCTTTAGAAAGGTTAAATGTGAGGTTATCGCTCATGCCATATAATTGGCAGAAACTCAAGTGTGGGTTATTTTGCTGAATGCTCATCTTTTCCATCAGTTCAATCTGCAATTCTGTACTATGCTGATTATGAGAGGCCAGGCAAGAAGCGATGGTCTTGTGATGCTGCACACAGAATGCAACAGCAAAATCATAATCGCTGTCGGTTGATGCTTTATCGGGTTGTATGGGTGAAGGGTAGCCCATTTTTAGGGCACGCTCACGTTCTTTTTCCATGTAAGCACCTCTAACCAGTTTAGCGCCAAGCAGGTAACCTTTTTCAAGTGCCCTTTCATGTGATTGTTTAAGAAAGTCGAGTCTATCGTGGCGATACATTTGAAAAGTATTGTAAACTACTACCTTTTCGGTATTATAGCGTTCCATCATTAGATCTGTTGCCTGGTCTATAGCATCCTGTATCCAACTTTCTTCGGCATCGACAAAAAGCGCTGTATTTTTTTCTTTGGCAATGCGGCACAATTTGTCGAAACGGGCCAGGGTATTATCCCAGGACTTTTGTTCTGCGGCATCCAAAGTTTTTCCGGAACTAAGCTTTTCGAGAATATCGAAACGAGCCATACCGGTTACCTTTATGGGTACAATTTCGACCGATTTTGTTTCAGCTGCAAAATCAATGACTTTGAGAAATTGAGACATCGTATGGTCAAAATCTGCTTCCGATTCCTTGGCTTCGGCACCATAATCAAGCACTGTTTCTACACCAAGTGCCGATAACTCGTTCACTGTCTTGAGGCTTTCCTCCAAACTTGTGCCTCCACAGAACTGTTCAAAGATGGTGTTTTTTATAATACCCTTAATTGGCAGTCCTATTTTCAATCCAACTAAGGTAAGACTACTGCCAATGTTAACCAACCATGGACGGCTCATCATGCCAAAAAGCCAGGCCATTTTTTTGAGCCTTTTGTCGCTTTTATGTTCGAAAGCGATTTTACTGTCCTGAAAATTTACCATAAACTAATTGAAGCATAAATCCGATTGCAATCGGAGCTGTAAGAAGGAATTTGTTTAATTTCAGGGCAAAAATAATAAAATCTGAGATGCTGCCGAAGTTTTTAATTCCTTATTTCTTGAGGTGAATGACTGTTTTCAGTCCTTCTTTTGAACAGGGGAACACTTCAACTTTTCCATCAAGAATTGCAACGAGTGACTTTACAGTTGCAAGCCCAATGCCAGAGCCTTTTCTACCAAATTTATCAGCTATTGAAGCTGTTTGGAAAATTTCGAAAATGCGATCTCTGTCGTCTTCCTTTACTCCAGGTCCATTGTCGCAAATACTCAACATAACATTTTCTGCATCAACACGGTATTCGATATCAATCACTGTAGTTTCTTTATCGTTATATTTGATACTATTTGTCAGTATATTGATCAGAATCTGTTCCAAAGCCGTTTGATTGGAAAAAATCATTTCCGAATCGGAAAAAAGAAGATTAATTTTAGCAGAATTGCTCGGATCTACTATTGCTGTAACGGTCTGTAATAGCTCACTTAAATTGATGGATTTTCTTTCTTTTGAAATGATTGAGGCATCCATACTATATTGTAAAATGCCATCAATAAGATTAGAAAGTTCTGTAGATGAATTTTTAATCTGGGCAATCATCTCGAACCCTTCTGGATTAAGCTTGCAGCTGTTTTCATTCAGCACCAAGTCAGAAAGCATGCTTATACAATGCAGGGGAGATTTGAGATCATGTGCGGCAATTCTTACAAAATTATTGAGGCTTGTGTTTTTATTTTCCAATTCCTGAACAAGCATTTGAAGTTTCAGCCCCTGTTTCCTCTTGTCCAAAAGACGACTTACCTGATTGGCTAAAAATTGCAAAGCTTCAATCTGTTCTTTTTCTAATTCTCTTGGAATATTGTCAATAATACATAAGGTACCAAGCGGCAAGCCCTTATCAGATTTGAGGGGTACTCCAGCATAAAATATCACAAATGGAGCAGCTGTTACCAATGGATTATCGTGAAAACGATCGTCTTTTCTAGAATCGGGTATAATAAAAACTTCGTCCGGTTTATTGATTGCATGTGCACAAAAAGCTATTTCCTTCGCAGTTTCGTTAACACTAAGTCCTTGTTTTGATTTAAACCACTGGCGTTTATCATCGATGAGACTGATGAGAGAGATTGGTGTTTTACAGATGTAAGACGCAAGTGCTGTTATTTCGTCAAACTCTTTTTCCGGAAGAGTGTCCAATATTGAATACTCATTTAGAGCATCTAATCTTTGTTGCTCATTCTCAGTAATTTCGGGAAATTTCATAGTTAGGGTGTGACCTTATTAAAAGTCTTGTGCGAAGTTATAATATATTTTAAATAATAATAACTTGTAATATTTATTTTAATCAAATTAAATCAAGGAATAAGCACTTTTTTTAATTTTTGAGCCATGAGCATTGCATCGGCCAGCACTATAGCCGTGGCGGCTTCAACTATAACGGGAGCACGTAAGGCAACACATAAATCATGACGACCTTTTATGTTAAATTTTTCCAGTTCTCCGCTTTCCCAATTCAGACTTTCCTGTTCCTTTGGGGTAGACGATGTAGGTTTGAATGCCAAACGGAAAATCAATTGATTCCCATTGCTGATTCCTCCAACAATTCCACCAGCATGATTTGTTTCGGTATGGCCATCTGTATCCAAAATACGGTCATTATGTTCCGATCCGAACATTCGGGCAGCAGCAAATCCGGTTCCGAATTCTATACCTCTTACTGCAGGTATCGAAAATAGAATTTGTGATAACATAGATTCAAGGGAGTAAAAATAAGGCTCACCCAAACCTGCAGGAAGACCATCGATCCTGCATTCAACTACTGCACCGACAGAATCATTTGCCTCGATAGCTTTTTGCAGGCCTTTGTCAAGGTCCGTTTCTCCGCCCACCTCAATTATTTTAGCCACAACCTTGATCTCAGATAGCAATTTCTTAGCAATTACGCCTGCTGCGACTATTCCTGTAGTTAACCTTGCACTAAAGTGTCCGCCACCTCTATAATCCTCAAATCCACCAAATTTTTGGTGTGCCACCCAATCGGCATGGCCCGGACGAGGAATGCTGCGCTGTTTATCGTAGTCGGCGCTACGGATATTTTTATTCTCAAATAATATGCTGATAGGGAAGCCTGTGCTGTAGTTATTAAATACTCCGCTCTGAATCAAAGGTAAATCCTCTTCCTGGCGGGGTGTGCTACCTTTCTGGATACCTCCTTTTCTGCGCTCCAGATCATCCAAAAAATCTTCAGTTTTTATTTCGAGCCCCGCTGGACAGCCATCGATGATAACACCAACGAGCGGACCATGAGATTCACCAAAAATCTGAACTTTAAAAAGATTACCTAAACTATTCATTTATATGGCTTATTCTAAGGGATTTTTGAAAATTCTTTTAGAACTGTACTAACTTAAAAACCACTGTAAGCTGCAAACTTATGGCAACTGCCAGACAAAATAACCAAAAATACCACCAACCAATCGAAACCTGCGATTTTAAAACTGCAGCTCGATACAATATAATCATTGCAATGACAGAAAGCACCAAGGAAATAAAAAAGAAAATTGAACCATTATTTAACCCAGTTAGTGCTGAAATAACGAATGGAAGGAGAATACAGGAACCTACAAAACATACAAAGCCAATATTTTTTACAAAAACAACTGCCTTCTCCTTCATGAATAAGAATGCACCTAAAATCTGTATCATCCATTTCCCACCTGCTATAGAGGTAGAGAGTATCATTAGCTCTGGGCCTGAATAATCTGGGGAAAGCACCACAAACCACCAGGTAAAAAGTGTTGAGAGCAAAAAATAAAAGAAAAAAAGTAAGATGTCTTTAGTAAGCATATCAAAAGGGGATTTGAGGGGATGTTGTGATAGATTCACTATTTCTTAAAACGCTTATACAAAGTTATGATTTTATCCCTGAGAAATCAAGCTGTTTTAATCTCAGACAGGCTATTTAACTGCTTTTTTAATCAAAATATTAAAAAAAACATCAAAAACTGACGCAGGTCATCCTTTCTTTGGTTTTCGGTCATTGAATTGGGGTTCACAGCGGCCTATCTTTGTATCATCAATAATTGAAACGGTAATTAAATATCTGTTGAAAATTAAAATTAAAAATTTAACAACATATTCTTAATCAGTTATTTAGTATTGTTTCAATTGAGAAAATAAAAAAATTTAAAAATTGACTCAGATCATTTTCAACAGGGGTACAGGTCATAAAAATCAGAAAATTACACCCATACCTTTGTAACATCAAATAATCAAAACGACAAATTACTCAA
>JBILRK010000453.1:0-2925 GCA_044372705.1 Saprospira sp.
GAATAACGGAAATAGCACAAGTGCTCAAAACAACATTGCTGCTGGCAGCTATACAATCACAGTAACAGATGGCAATAACTGTGTTAACATTCAACAACTTACTGTTAGCCAACCTGCAGCCGGAATCAGTTTCAACCCTGTTACTACAAATATTCTGTGTTTTGGAGCTGGAAACGGAACAGTATCTTTAAATGCAACAGGCGGTACTGGAATTTTGACTTACAACTGGTCGAACGGCAGCACAGACCCAAGCCTTAGTCTACTTCAAGCAGGTTCATACAGCTGTACTGTAACTGACGCGAACGGTTGCGTTACAAGTTCAAACTCTTTTGTTATCACCGAACCAACTGCCTTGAATGTAACTTCAACAGTTACAGATGTTACTACTTTTGGTGGCAATGATGGTTCAGTCAATCTTACAGTAAGTGGTGGAACAGCTAATTACACTTACAACTGGAGCAATGGTGCGAATACACAGGATTTGAACAATGTCCCTGCCGGTGAATATACGGTAACTATTAGCGACGCTAACAATTGCAGCTTTATTCAAACCGAAACAGTAGATCAACCATCTAGCATTTACATCTCTGGTAGTCTGGGCGATTTGGCCTTATATCCTAATCCAGGCGAAAACATTCTTTATATCGAGTCGAATCTGCTCACAGGTATCGCTGTCAATGTTCAAATGTTTTCTATCGATGGCAAAATGGTTAAATCTGAAGAAATCAACAGATCTTTTGGTTTGATTGAACTCAATACTAGCGAACTGCCTTCAGGTGTTTACTTTATTACGCTACAAACCGAAAAAGGGAATACTAGCCTAAAATGGGTAAAAAAATAAGCATTTCCTTTTGATATAATATAGGAGCGGCATTCTTTGAGTGCCGCTTTTTTCTTTTTTAGAGAAAAGCTTTATAGGGTAAATTACAAGGGTTTAGTTCACTTAAATAGACTAAAAACATCATCAATTTACTAATTTCAAGATATATTCACTTTTAATTAACTAAAATTTCTGAACCAAAGCAGGAAGATATTCATTAGTCAAATAGAATAAAGTCGAATAGGGTCTTATCTTTATCCCGCTTTAAACACACTAGTTCGAAACACCTAATATTTGTCTTTTAATCCTGATTATGGCTTTAGCTAAATTTAACTTACAAAACCAAAAGGATTTTGTGAATGTACTCAAAGAAAGAGTAAACGATTATTTTAAAACAAAAGGAATTTCAAAATTTGGCGATAGCCGTTTGTACTGGAAAACAGCTGCAATGCTTGCCTTGTACATCGTTCCTTTTGTGCTTATTCTTATTAATTTTTTACCTTTTTGGGCAAACTGGATTGGCTACACCCTCATGGGTATAGGAATGGTAGGAATAGGCATGAGCGTAATGCACGATGCTATTCACGGCTCTTACTCATCTAATAAATATGTAAATAAAATGATGAGTTTTTCCATGGAGCTTTTAGGTGGAAACTCCTTTAACTGGAAGGTGCAGCACAACGTTCTGCACCATACTTACACCAATATACCTGGTATGGATGAGGACATTTCACACAAATCGATATTGAGACTTGAACCAACCGGTAAATGGTTAAAAATCCATCGATTTCAGCATATCTATGCATTGCCGATTTATTCACTGTTAACCCTCAGTTGGTTACTTTGGAGCGATTTTACCTCCTTGTTTCGTTACAACAAAATCGGCATGACCAAAATGGTTGGCTCAAAACATGCCACAGAAGTTACCAAACTTTTCTTATTTAAGTCGGTTTACATTTTTGCCTTGTTTGTACTACCAATTTTTATTCTTGGCATAAGCTGGTGGCAAGTAATTATAGGTTATGTCATCATGCAAATGGTAGCAGGTTTTATATTTTCTGTAACATTTCAATTGGCGCATGTAGTTGAAGATACAAATTATCCCCTACCCGATGAAGATGGTAATATCGAAAACAACTGGGCCGTACATCAAATGCACACTACTGCAAACTTTGCCAAAAAGAGTAGATTTATGTCTTGGTTTATTGGTGGATTGAACTATCAAATAGAGCACCACTTGTTTCCAAATATTTCACACGTACACTATCCAAAAATTTCTGATATTGTAAAGAATACTGCAAAGGAATTTAAAATTCCCTATCATGAATACAAATCACTTAGAGCTGCCCTAGTATCTCACTTACGTAGGCTCAAAGAATTAGGCCAACAACCTGCAATGGCTTAATAATGTAAAATAAAGCTATAAAAAACGCTGCTTGAAGTTTAATCTCCAAGCAGCGTTTTTTTATGTTTGTTAAAACTAATTATACTTAATAAGGCCGCTGATTTCCTGATACCTCTTTGGAACTAAATCCAAGGGCATTACTTTTAGAACGGGCCTGTCCACAAACTCCTTCATCGCTTTTCCAATGCGGAATTTGCTCTGTTCCAATTTTTGTTTGTTGAGCCAAAATGGTTTCTTTCTCAATATAGAGAAGGGTTTCCATCAAACCTTTTTCTTTCAAAGCTGTCGTCTTCATAACTTTAGGTTTTTAATGATGAAATAATATTTTTAATTAAAAGACTTTTGCGATATTTTAAAATAGTATTTTTATATTTTATCGCAATTATTGATTGCCTTTTACTCTTAATGCATTATTATTCAAAAGATGCGCCATTTTTGAATTTTGGTGTAAAAAAAGTGAGCCAATGCCGATAAAAGCTGAAAAGATTTTTTTTGATATTTTTTTAGCTGCTGTCAAAATGTACCTTTAACCATGGAAAATAGGCGC
Source organism: Saprospira sp. (assembly GCA_044372705.1). Lineage (GTDB taxonomy): Bacteria > Bacteroidota > Bacteroidia > Chitinophagales > Saprospiraceae > Saprospira. Next base: position 2,773 of record JBILRK010000453.1, read on the forward strand.
CATTTTGTCTTTTTTAGGGTCAATTTGTCAACTCTGCTCTTTTTATATCGACAAGAATGAGCACCTAAATAACATTCCGCTCTGCTCTGAGGAAGGCAAAGGCAACAAAAAGAAAGAATCTGGAAATAGATAAAAAGATGATTGCAAATTCCT
>JBILRK010000454.1:0-2921 GCA_044372705.1 Saprospira sp.
CTTTTTAGTTTTTTAGTGCTCAAAGAATATCTCTTTGCAATTGTCTCTAAATTATCTCCAACTTGTACATAAACCGCATCAATTTCATTAATTTCGAAAATAGATTTGGTTAAAATTATCCTTACAGAATCTTTAATATTTCCAAATGGATCTGGAATAAGTACATAATGTGGTTCTTCAAAAGTAGTATCGGTTGGTATTACAATTGTTTCTACTACAACACTAAAAATACTATCAGTTTCTCCCGCGGCTACCAGTTCTGTTTTAAAAGTCAGATGATCATATTTGTACAATTGATAGCGTTCAATTATAGAGATCAAAGATTTGGCATAGGTCTCGGAAGTGGCATAACCCGCCTTCTGTAAGCCATTTGCCCAGGATTTGTAATCTGTTTTAGGCAAACTGAATAAAAAACCATAACGCGAAGACTTATAAGGATTGGCAATAAATTCACTGTGCGCAATATAAGAATCTTCATCTTTGTCAAAAACCCTGAAACATGATTTTTCGACATCATCGTCCCAAAGGTAATAAGTCTTGCCTTTCCAGCTTCCGCCACACTTTATGCCAAAATGATTGTGTGCATGTTTTGCCAAAGCACTCATCCCCGAGCCCGATTCTAAAATTCCTTGTGCCAGTTTAATACTTGCTGGAATACCACTACGATCCATTTCAGAAATAGCAATATGTAGAAAACGGCCTATATAGAGCAAGGCATTTTCATTGTCAAGCAATATTTTTTCACCGCTTGAGTTGTAAACTGTAAAATGCTCCCGATTAGGATTTTTACTGTAAAGAGTTGGATTTAATATTCCGAATGCTGCAATTAGCAGTAAAATACGTAACATAAATCAATTTATTTAAGTCTGAATATCAGTAGTGTTGTCTTATTAATTCTGTCGCTGCATTATAAAGTGCAGAAATGAGATCAGTTCTTCTTTTTTGGAGCTATCCGCATTTACTCTTGAAATAGCATCCAAGGCTTTATTTCTGTATTTTTCTATCTCACGTTCCAAAGCATCTACTGCACCTGAAGAAAGAAAAATAGATTTGACCTCCCCAATTTTCTGTTCTTCTTTCTCAGTTTCAATAATATTACTGTACCAATCATACAATTGTTTCCTGTCCGACTCTACTGCGAGGGCTAGGGCTTTGATATAAAGGTATGTTTTTTTGTTTTGAACGATATCGCCGCCAATTCTCTTTCCAAAGGTCTTTTCATCTCCGAAACTGTCTAAATAATCATCCTGTAACTGAAAAGCTATGCCCATCGTACGGCCAAATTCGGCAATATTTTCAGCATCTTCCTTATCTGCACCAGCAAGTAAAGCACCTATTTTCATAGCCCCGTGTAAGAGCACTGAAGTTTTCAGTTCGATCATTCTGATATAGGAATCAACACTGACAATATCCAACTTTTCAAAATTCATATCCATCTGTTGCCCTTCGCAAACACCTATGGCTGTATCATTGAAAATTCGTAAAAGTTCCTGCATGCTGTCAGTTTTCAATGATGCCAAATACTGATAAGCATAAACAAGCATGACATCACCCGAAAGGATTGCTGTGTTGTTTCCAAATTTTTCATGCACGGTGGCCTTCCCTCTTCGGACCGAAGCATTGTCCATAATATCATCGTGGATGAGCGAAAAATTGTGGAAAAGCTCTATTGCATAGGCTGCCGGCAATGAAGACTTAACAAATTCATCATTAAAAAGTCTTGCCGCGCTTAATAATAGAATCGGACGCATCTGTTTACCGCCCAAAGACAAAATATAGTCCAGAGGCTCATAAAGCTCGCGGGGCTGATAGCTTTGAAAGTGCTGTTGGGCTGCATAAGCCAGATATTCGGTTCTTAACTTTTCGAAGGCAAGCATGATTTTTTCTTCAGTTTGGGGCGAATATAATACATAGTCCGAAAAAAATCGGCATTTTCACTAAACCCTTTTCTGCATATTTTCGATTATCTTATTAAATTAAGCTTTCATAGCTATTTTTAAAGATTTTTTACTATTTTTGTCATAGTTTGAGCTGCCGATATTTTTTAAAAATTAAGCATGTAAAACTTGTCTGTTTCAAAACTTTGAATTCACTCTTTTTATGAGAATTATCCTGGTTTCCGGCCTTCTGTTTTTTTTATTCTCCTGCAATATTATTGCTCAAAAATACAGCAACGAATTCCTTTCGATTGGACTTGGCGCTAGGGCGCAAGGCATGGGTTCTGCTATGACTGCACATGTGGGCGATGCCACTGCAAGTTTTTGGAATCCCGCTGGATTATGCAATATTACGAATGACCTTCAACTTGGCGCTATGCATGCAGAATGGTTTGGAGGAATAGGCAAGTACGATTATGTGGGTTTTGGTATGCCCATTAAGGGTCAGCCACGATATGTTGGTTTTTCATTTATACGTTTTGGTGTTGATGGCATTCCAAATACCCTCACGCTTTACGAAAATGACGGAAGTGTAAACTATAGCAATGTCAAAGAATTCTCTGCCGCCGATTATGCCTTTTTGTTCAATTATGCTCAAAAATTTGAAAAAATAGGTCTTTCTGTTGGTGCCACACCAAAGATTGTTTATCGCCGCGTTGGTAAATTTGCCAACTCCTGGGGTTTTGGAGTTGACTTGGGTGCGCAATACAAATTAAATAAGCATTTTCAATTTGGCGCTACACTCAAAGACATCACAACCACTTTCAATGCGTGGAGCTTCAATTTCGATTCCACCGAAAGACAGATTTTAGGATTGACAGGCAATGAAATTCCTATAAAATCATTCGAAATCACCAAACCACAAATTATTCTTGGTGCTGCCTTTACCCACAGGTTCAATCTGAACAAAGGGAATGCGGAAGAGGGTAAAAAACCAAAAACAATGGGCATTCTCACCGAGTTGGATTTAATTTTAACAACTGA
>JBILRK010000455.1:0-2920 GCA_044372705.1 Saprospira sp.
AAACCCATCAAAGCCTTCATCCTGAGGCATGATTCTCTTCGATTTTATGAGTGTAAATTCAGCGCCAACTTCATTCTCCTCCAAAAACCAAGCAATCTGCCTTTCGTTTTCATCGGGTAGAATACTACAGGTAGCATAAAGTAATTTTCCGCCGGCTTTAAGCATTTTTGAGTATTCTGTCAAAATCTGTCTTTGCACTTTTATTATATCTTCTATAAATTTTGGATTTAGTTTCCACTTAGCATCGGGATTGCGGCGTATGACGCCTGTTCCACTGCAAGGAACATCGAGCAGCAGATAATCAGCAACATTTAATCTTGACTTTGGCAATTGCCCATTACGTTCCAATTTCTGAGTTGTAATAATTTGCGCTCCGGCTCTTTTGGCTCTTTTTTCTAATTCCTGCAATTTATAAACTTCTGTATCCATCGCCTTAATAAATCCTCGATTTTGCATCCATGCCGCAAGATGTAAACTTTTTCCGCCTGCTCCGGCACAGGCATCTACAATAACAGCTCCAGATTCGGGATTCATAAAAGGCACGACTTGCTGAGAGGAATAATCCTGAATTTCAAAAAGTCCGTCTTTGTAAATTTGCAGCTGCGTAATATTTTTCTGTTCCTCCAATTCGATGGCAAGGTACGCTCCTATTGTTTTTGCTTCAATATTCAAACGCTTTAGCTGATCCAAGAACTTTGGTCTTGTAGTTTTAAGCGAATTGACCCTTAGCACTGTTTTTGTGGGACGATTTAATGACTGAATAGTCTCTGTCCAAACTTTTTCTCCAAATTCTTTCAGACCCAATTCATCTAGCCAGTCTGGAATGGAACAATACACTACTCTTTTGGTATGCAGTTCGGTATTGCGCTTTAAAATTTCTTCTTTGTCAATACCTTTGAATTCGGGCCAATCGGGCAATTCTATGCCATCAAGGACAAATGCAGTTGCAAGGAGCTTCCACCATTCTGCCTCATTTTTCGGTTCATGTCCGATGCCCACTTCGTAATACAATCTGTACCAGCGCACACTCTCATAAATGTATTTGGCCAAAAAGCGGCGGTCGCGACTCCCCCATTGCTTGTTCGACAAAAAAAGCTGATCAATCAGTCTGTCTGTCTTGATGTTCTGCAGAAAAATCTGTTGAAGGGCTTTTATGATGGCTTCGGCCAGGTTTCGGTATATTTTCATTTTTGATGTGCTAGATAAAAGACGGGTTTTCTCAGATTCTATAACGCTTTATTTTTGTGAGTAAGTCACTACCTACGTATTCCGAAATCAGATTTACGTAATTTACACATGCGTCCATCCGACTTGTGATGAAATACAATCCCTTCAATATCATTCGAAGGATCGGACAAATACAGTTTCAGATCTTCAAAATCCAAAGATGGCAATTGTAAAACTTCAGATCCGTGTTTTATAAGTTTATGCCCATTTATTTTTTCGGGATTACTTTGTACTTTTTCGCCGCACAATTCATAAGTACCATCTTCTTTATTTTCTAAAGCATCAAATCCCTCAAAAAAATATTTGTCCTCTGCTTTGTTTCTCTCGCATTTTAGCCAATGCGGATGATGCCCGCTAATTGGGTCTGCTTCTTGACATGGTATCGCATCGACTGGAGCCTGCTTACCTTTCTTCACATCGTATCGCTTGTAAAGTTCACCATTTATGATTGCAATTGCAGTTCCATCAAATTTCCGTGTTGCAATGGCTTCGCCATCAAATACCCATTGGTTTTCGATATTTATTTCATTGATAACTCTGCCTAGATTGTCTGGGTCTTTTTTAAATAATGTACTGATTTTTTTCATTTAGATTCAATATTATCTTAAGATAAGTAAGCGAATTAGACCTGTTATAGCAAAAATAAATATTTGGTTTTTTCATCCCAAAGGGATAAAACATCGGTACAAAAAACTTAATCTTTATTGAACGACGTCCCGTAGGGACGAAACATTTGCTCATTTTTAAATTGATGATTTTTGTACCAATCCCAATCAGGATAAAACATTAACAACATTTTTCTATGCACAATCTGAAGGATCATATTCAACCGGCTTAAAAACATAGCGATCATCATAATCAACTTCAAACTTATCCAAAAATTCATTATATTCCTCTGCAAAAGTCTTTTTTGCATGGTGCTTTTCCTGGTTTTGTATATACTTTATAACCCTATTAACGTGTGACTTACTGTACGAGAAAGCTCCATAACCTTCTTGCCAACTAAACTTACTTTTTACATAGCCATTTTGTTTTACCCATCTCGAAGAGTCGCCTTTAATGTCCTGCATCAGTTCCGATAAAGATTGGGTTGGCCTCATTCCAAAGAAAACATGTACATGATCCGGCATACCATTAATAGCCAATACTTTATGGCCATGATTTTGTATAATTCCAGTTATGTATTTATACAAATCATCTTTCCATGATTTTCTGATAATGCAGGCTCGATTTTGTACTGCAAAAACAGCTTGGATATGGATCTGGGTGTAAGTATTTGCCATAGATTTTAGCTTCTTTATGTTCCGACCCTAAAGGGGCGGGTTTTACTTTGTTACTTAGTTGGTTTACCAGTATTTTGTACCTAACGGCACAATACATAGCACTTATTAATTTCTTATTTTATTTATTTGCACTCACAGAACCTAAAGTGGCGGGTTTTACTTTGTTACTTAGTTAGTTTACCAGTATTTTGTGCCTAACGGCACAATGTATTCAGTTATAATTTTCTTAGTTTATTTGTTTGCACACTCCTACACTGTAGAGGTGGGTTTTACTTTATTACTATTTTTTGCTTTCGTTTTTTTTACCTAATGGCACAATACATAGCACTTATTAATTTCTTATTTTATTTATTTATACTCACCGAACCTAAAGGGGCGGGTTTTACTTTGTTACTATTTTTTGCTTTCGT
>JBILRK010000456.1:0-2916 GCA_044372705.1 Saprospira sp.
CACTGACATTTAAAATCAATGAACTGAAACAGAAAGTCAGCCAATTGTCAGAGGAAGCTAAGACTTCTGTAGAGGACAATTTTAAAAAATTATTGGGACTTTTGTCAAATCTCGAAACAGCAAAACAAAGAATTGCCAAAATTATTAAAGCTAAAAAGATTTCTCATCCTGAATCAGCCGATCAACAGAACAATTCTGGGACAAATCCAATTGAATCTGCACTAAGTACAGCTGATGAGTTGAATGATTCTGTATCTGAAAGTGTTACTCATACGCTGGATAACATATGGGATGGGTTAAATAAGCTTAGGGATAGAATTGCTAGCCTAGAATTAAATAAATTTGAATAATCATAATAATAAAAAGTAATAATATGCCTACAGAAGATATTTCGCAGTTGGAAAGAGAGTTAAAAATATTCAAAAGCAGATTGGAAATATTCAAAAAACAGTCACTTAGTCCAACAGATGATACGCCAAATACTTTAGATGCCCTTGAAAAAGCTAGGGTGCGAGAATGTGAAACAATAATAGCAATGATGGAGGAACGGATTAGAAAACTGAAAGCCCATTCAAATTCAATAAAATATGAGTCCTCTGGAGGAATAATGCATGAAGATACATGGGATAATGCTCGCTAAGGTATTAGTGTCAAGCTCAGTAGTAATTTCGAATATTATTGTAGATTCAATTTCGTTATGTTTAATTTTTCAAAAAATTATTAAATAAAAATCAGGACCTATGAAAAAACTTAATTTTTTAATCTTTTTTATGTTTGGCTTTATATTCTCTGTATTCTGCCAATCACGTGCAAACGACATTCCTACTGATAAGTTGCCAAAGGAGGTAAAAACTGTTTTGGAACAATATATAACAATTCTACGAACTAGTGCCGACGTTAACCAATGTGCAGGAAAATTTTTAGACTTAGCTGGCGGAGGTCTTGTAAATGAAGATGCTAAATCGTTGCGCAAGGATGTTGCGCGTTTTTCACTGAATAAAGACTTTAGTAATGTGAAATTTTATGCCAATCCTTTAAAAATCAGCAGGGTAAATCTAAGTTATTCAAATGGTGATGGCTTAGGCTGGTCAGCAATAAAAGGTAAAAAATATAAGATCTGGATTGAAAAGGCCGATAAATCTAATGGCATGCCCGCACCTGTTACGATTCTTGTGCCCGAAGGACATGAAAGTATCAAAGTGCCAAAAGTAGTGAATATCGGCTCCTTCTAGCAAGGTCTGCTTAAAATTAAGAAAGGAGTGACCAGGATTTTAACCTAGTCACTCCTTTCTTAATTTGATTAGAAAGTATTATCTGCTGCGCAGTTTTATAATCGGTACAATAATTTCCTCTAAGGAGATACCACCATGTTGGAAAGTATCTTTATAATAATTATTGAAGTGGTTGTAATTGTTCGGGTATAGGAAGAACTTATCGCCTTTTGCAAAAATGAAAGTTGAACTAACATTAGGCCTGGGAAGCTTTCCGTCTTCAGGTTTTTTAAGATCAAAAACATCTTTTTTATCGTATTGAAGATTGCGGCCCACTTTATAACGCAAATTGGTAGTCGTTTCACGGTCTCCTACAACTTTTGAGGCATCCTGCACCCTGATGCTTCCATGGTCGGTGCCTATGAATAGCTGAATGTTTTTCTGTTCCGACAAAACCTTAAGAGCCTCCCAGATAGGGGAGTGCTCGAACCAAGAGACAGTAAGCGAACGATATGCTTTCTCGTCACCGGCAAGTTCCTTCAGGATTTCCATCTCGGTACGAGCATGGGAGAGCATATCGATAAAATTATACACAATGCAAAGCAGGTTATTGTGTGCATAATTAAGGATATTATCCGCCATGGCTTTGCCATTATCGGTGCTCGTTATTTTGATGTAATCATATTTTATAGGTTTGCGGAAAACCCTTTTGATTTGTTCCCCCAAAAAGTCTTTCTCATGTAGATTTTTTCCGCCGCGTTCATTGTCATTAAACCACATATCGGGAAAATTCTTTTCAATATCAGATGGCATCATGCCTGCAAAAATGGAGTTGCGGCTGTATTGTGTGGTGGTGGGCAATATGGCATAAAAATACTCCTCTTCCTCAACTTTGTAATAACGCGATACAATGGGCTCAATCATTTTCCACTGATCATAGCGCAAATTGTCCAAAAGTAAAAAAACGGTGAGTCTGTCGTCCTTAACATCGGGAAAAACCATGGAGCGCAGCACATCGTGCGACATTACCGGCGGATTGTTCTTGTTTTCGAGCCAATCGAGGTAGTTTTTGGTGATGAATTTAGAAAATTCAGAATTAGCTGTCTCTTTCTGTGTGGCCAAAATCTCTTGCATATTGGTGACTTTTGATTCATCCAACTGCAATTCCCAATGAATAATTTTTTTATAAATTGCCGCCCACTCGGCCGCATCCATACTGTTGTTAATATCATTCAGGATAGTTCTAAATTCCTGTTGGTATTTCATCGATGTCTCTTCCTGCACCAGCCGTTTACCGTCTACTAGTTTGCGCAGCGTACTGAGTACCTGTACCGGATTGACAGGTTTGATAAGGTAGTCGCTTATTTTTGAACCGATTGCCTGTTCCATTACCCCTTCTTCCTCATTTTTAGTAATCATTACAACTGGCATGTGTGGGGCAATCTGCTTGATTTTGTCGAGCGTGTCAAGTCCGGAAATTCCGGGCATACTTTCGTCCAAAAAAACTACATCGATTTTTCCGGGATTTCCCTCAATTTCATCTATTGCGTCGTGCCCGTTACTCACCGTGATTACTTCATATCCCTTGTTTTCCAAGAACATAATCTGCGGTTTCAGCATGGCGATTTCATCATCTGCCCAAAGAATTTTTACTTTTTCCATTTATGTTATTTTATGTTTTAGGATAAACCTTCAGTTTCTTAAC
>JBILRK010000457.1:0-2907 GCA_044372705.1 Saprospira sp.
CGACTATATCAAAAGCGGAATAGAAATTTACGACAAAAGGCTCAAACACTTTATACCTTTTGAGATTTACACCTTTGCGGATATCAAAAATGCAAAGTCGCTATCGGAAGAGCAGCTGAAAACAAAAGAAGGTGAACAGCAGTTAAAAAAGATTGAACAGGGCGATTATCTGGTACTTCTTGATGAGCGCGGTAAGCAATATAGTTCGCTTCAGTTTTCGGAATATCTGGAAAACCAATTTCAGCTGTCGCACAAAAAAATCATTTTTCTAATTGGCGGCGCTTATGGCTTTTCCGATGCTGTTTACCAAAGAGCAAATGCGCAATGGTCGCTCTCTAAACTTACTTTTTCGCACCAAATGGTCCGACTTTTTGTTGTGGAACAGCTATACCGGGCACTAAGCATTCAAAGGGGACTTCCCTATCATCACGAATAATAATATAACATGGCCGACGCAATTAATAACGACTATCTGCAAAAAATTTTACTCCCCAGAAATTATAAACTGGACAGCAGCCGAGAGCAGATAACCTTTTGGAAAAGAGTCTCTAATAAAGACACCCGAACCAAATTTGCTTTTACGATGATTACCGTAACAAAACATGTGCATTCCCTAAGATTGGAGGGAATCAATGAGTTGAGGCTGCAAAATGAGATAAAAGCCGGTAAGATTGTTTTGGAGGATGAGGATGATTTTTTCAACTACTTTGAAACAGTTTTCGAAACCACACTCGATAGCACAGATCGTTTCGATAAAATTCTCGACTTTTTTGAACTTCAGCTCCATATACTCGAAGATATGCCAAATTACAGCGAAGAGTACAAACAATCACTTGATAATATTGAACTGCTGGTAGAAATGGCGAATAAAGCGGAGTTGGAATAAATATAACAGTACAGAGGAGCTAGGTACTAGGGACTAGTTGTTTAGTAGCCAGTAGCCAGTACCTTAGGAACCAGGTAATAGGTATTAGGTACTAGTTTTTATTAGACATTAGCTATCTTGCTTTGCGTTTCTTAGCGTGATGAAGATTGTGCTCGTCCTCTGAGACTTTGCGTGAAAATAGCCAATAGAGGAAAAAATCAAACAGCTTTAAATTTTACCACAAAGTTCACAAACCCTCAAAAGCTATCTGCCTTTTGATTTCTTCTCGTCCGAAAGACGAGACTACCTTCTTACTTCTGCCTTACTCAACTATCAGAATAAATTTATTTTTCTTGCCATTTTGTAAAAAGAGGTATTTATCAAGCAAGAGCAAATCGCTCTTCACAAAATAATTTTCATCCTCTATTTTAACTGTATTGATAGCGATTGCTGCACCTTTTATGGCACGACGTACATCGTTCTTAGAAGCAAGACTGCTGTGTTTCCCGGCTAGTAAATCTGCAATGTTAATACCATGAACAAAATCGGACTTAGAAATTGAAATAACATCGAGTTCTTCAGCAATGATATTCCATTCGTTTTGAGAAAGGCTTTGTAAAAAGCTAAGCTCTAATTTCGAATTAAAAGCAATTTCGGTTGCTTTTATTACGCCCTCTAATGATTCTTTTCCGTGAATTCTTTCGGTAAGTTCGGCGGCAAGTAATCTTTTCAAATGATTTGGATTGGCTTCATGTTCTTTTTCTAAGCTTTCAATTTCTGATCGGCTTCGCAGAGAAAAGATACGGAACATTTTCAGCAGGTCGGCATCGCTGATATTGAGCCAGAACTGGTAAAACTTATAAGGGGAAGTCATTGTTCCCTCGAGCCAGATATTGCCCTCTTCCGATTTTCCGAATTTTTTTCCATCGGAACGGGTGAGTAAAGGACAGGTTAGACCATAGCCTTTTCCGCCAGCTTTTCTGATGAGTTCTGTACCGGTGGTAATATTGCCCCACTGATCGGCACCACCCATTTGCAGAATAGTGTTATGATCAAGGCAAAGATGCTGAAAATCGTAACCCTGTATAAGTTGATATGAAAACTCGGTGAATGAAATTCCAGATTCGGATTCAATACGGTTTTTAACCGAATCCTTGCTCAACATATAATTAACAGTAATATGCTTACCAATGTCGCGCAAAAATTCGAAAATGCTCATGTTTTTGTAGAAATCGTAATTATTGACCATCTCGGCAGCATTTTCTCCGTCGAAATCGAGAAAAAGCGCAAATTGCTTGCGCTGTGCATCTATGTTACGTTCCAAAATCTCTAGATCGAGGAGGCTACGCTCTTTGTCCTTGCCCGAAGGGTCACCGATACGTCCGGTTGCACCACCAAGCAATACAATTGGTTTATGACCTGCCAACTGCAGATGTTTCAAAAGCATGATACTTACAAGATTGCCAATTGTTAATGAAGGGGCGGTTGGGTCAAATCCGATGTATCCTTTGATTGTTCCCTTTGTCATTTCCTCATCGAGCCCGGGAGACATATCCTGCAATAAACCGCGCCACTGTAGTTCTTCTATAAAATTCATGATGTGTTCTTTTGGTTTTCAGTTGGCAAAATTAAGTAATGAAATTAAAAAAACAGGAATTGTGTCCTTATTTAAAACTGTAGCTATAAAGAATTTCATCATTTCAGGATCTAAATTCTATTTACCCGAATAAAATTCGAGAATTTTATCTAATTTTAAGCTTGATTTATTTAAAAATAGACATGAAAATTTTATTGTTTCTTCTAATCTTGATCATAGGTCTGTGTAGTACAATAATGGCTCAGGCAGAAAGAATTATCTATGAAAATTTCAAGCCATTGAGCAATGAAATCAGCTTTGACTTGCCCGGTGAAATAGAGATTAAATATTGGAACAAAGATGATATCAGGGTTTTAACTATCATTAAATCCGAAAATTGTGACAGAGAGACCTTATCTGCACTCATAGATTTGGGTCGATATAGTCTTAAATATGCCGTTCTAAA
>JBILRK010000459.1:0-2886 GCA_044372705.1 Saprospira sp.
TTCTTTTTGCCTTACAACTTTAGTATTTTTTTTCTACATTTTACATCAAGTTGCAAAAAAGAGTGGATTAATAAAATCAACTGCCCTATCTTTGTAGTAATGATAAAATATTGAACAACATTCAAATTGATTTAACCTCAAAACTAAATTTTTATGGCAATGGAACTCGAAGGTACAATCTTCAAAAAATTTGATACTCAAAAGGTAAAAGACAGCTTTCAAAAAAGAGAATTTGTGATAGAAGTGAGCGACGGAGCCTATCCGCAACGCATCAAAATGGAACTCACACAGGATAAATGCCAACTGCTCGACAGTTACAATGAAGGAGACAAAATAAAAGTTGCTTTCAATATTAGAGGTAGTGAGTGGCAGGGCAAATATTTTGTTAACCTGCAGGCTTGGAAAATTGAAGGCGCACAAGGCGGAAGTAGCTCCTCTAACGGTGGTGGTAGCTATACTCCTCCCCCTCCAACAGATCCAACTGACGGATCGGACGACGGTCTTCCTTTCTAAAATTTGGAACAACTCTTGCTCTAATGGATTAAACAGTAGTTATGAGCAAAAATTTTATATTTTTATTTTTAATGCTCGGTGCTGCATCACTGTCTGCTCAAGATTTTGAGCTAAAAGCCGGTGATGCTGCTCCTGAATTATTTCTTTTCAAGGAAAACGGGCAGAAAATAAGTACAGACAGCATCGATGCAGATTATTTTCTGCTCATTTTCTGGCATTACAAATGCAGCCACTGCCAAAAGGCACTCAGCAAAATTGATAAATTTCTGGCCGATGAAAAGCCAAAGGGCCTTAAGATTATCAGCATTTATCCTTTCGCTGAAGAAACAGAGAAATTTTGGTCTTATGTAAAAGATCCACTGAATTTGTTAACAGATTCCGTCTTTATGCATTTTACCGATCCCAAAGCAACAACGCGACGCTCTTTTTCGCAAAAGGCCGGACAGCCTCCCCTGCTTATCCTGCTCGACAAAAAAGGAAAAATAGTACAGATGCACCTAAAAGCTGGAGAATTGAAAGAAGTATGGAAGGGCTTGGAGGGAAAGAAATAAATGACTTTTCGTGTAAAGCCTGGGCTATTTTGAAAAAGACAAATCACATTCCATAAATGAATAAAGCCCGACGAAACTCATCGGGCTTTATTTTTATATTTACCTAAGCGTCAACTCTGGCATATTTTGCATTGTCTTCTATGAATTTTCTACGGGGTGGAACCTCATCGCCCATCAACATAGAGAAGATTTCATCTGCAAGTTCAGCATCCTGAATGGTTACCTGACGGAGCGTTCTTGTTTCGGGGTTCATAGTAGTTTCCCAAAGCTGCTCAGCGTTCATTTCACCAAGACCTTTGTATCGTTGAACCGAAAGACCGCCCGACTCGCCACCGAAATCTGCAATAATTGCAAGGCGCTGTTCATCATTCCAGCAATATGCCATACGCTTACCTTTCTTAACCTGATAAAGCGGTGGTGCGGCAATATAAATGTAACCGTTTTCGGCAAGTGGACGCATAAAACGGAAAAAGAAAGTAAGAATAAGCGTTGTAATGTGAGAACCGTCTATATCGGCGTCGCACATGATGACTACCTTGTGATAACGGAGATTGTCAATATTCAGTGTTCTTTCCCCTTCTCTTTCCTCGATACGAACACCAAGTGCTGTGAACATATTTTTAATCTCTTCGTTCTCATAGATTTTGTGTTCCATAGCCTTTTCCACGTTCAGGATTTTACCTCTGAGTGGCAAAATTGCTTGAAACTCGCGATTACGACCCTGTTTGGCTGTACCACCCGCCGAGTCTCCCTCAACAAGGAAAATCTCTGAAGCTGAAGCATCTTTCGAAGAACAGTCGGCCAATTTACCAGGAAGACCTACACCGGAGAGAACAGTCTTACGCTGAACCATCTCGCGAGCCTTTTGGGCTGCTGAGCGAGCACGGGCAGCAAGTACCACTTTCTCCACCATCATTTTGGCCATGTTTGGATTTTCTTCCAAATATGCTTCGATTACCTTTCTTACACAGTTCGAAACGATGGTAGAAACCTCCTGATTTCCTAGTTCACCTTTGGTCTGACCCTTAAATTCAGGATTAGGAACTTTTACAGAAACTACAGCTGTAAGCCCCTCACGGAAATCCTCAGCAGAAACAGTTGTTTTATTTTTAGTGAAAATACCGCTTGTTTCGCCGTATTTTTTCAATTCTAGACCAATTGCTCGACGGAAGCCCGTAACGTGTGTACCGCCTTCTATTGTATTGATATTATTAACATAGGAACGGAGATTCTCGCGATAGGAATCGTTGTATTGAAATGCAACTTCTACAATTACATTATCCTGTTCTGCAGTCACATAAACCGGCTCAGGATTGAGCGGCTGACGACCTGCAAGCTGATCTAGGTAGGAGACAAACTCAACAATTCCACCTTGAGAATGAAATATTTCAGATTTTGGATTACCTGTTTCATCAATTTCACGCTCATCGGTAATGGTGAGGTGAAGTCCTTTATTCAAGTAGGCCAATTCTCGTACCCTTTTCGATAAAATCTCGTAGCTGTAAACAAGTTCCGAGAAAATAGTTGGATCAGGAAGGAAAGTTACCTTAGTGCCATTTTTATTGCTTACACCTATTTCCTTTACATCCCATTTGGGGATACCGCAGGAATACTCCTGAGCGAATAGTTTACCTTCGCGCTCTACCTCAACTCTCAGGTCAATCGAAAGCGCATTTACGCAGGAAACACCCACCCCGTGCAAACCACCGGATACAGCATAAGTCTGTTTATCGAATTTACCACCTGCATGCAGAACGGTCATTACAACTTCGAGTGCTGATTTTTGTAATTTTTGGTGCATTCCTACCGGAATACCACGTCC
>JBILRK010000460.1:0-2873 GCA_044372705.1 Saprospira sp.
ACAATACAATAAATCAAAAGATTTGGCATTATTCATACAATTAATTTTTAAAAGACATATTGCCATGAAAAGATTAACAATATCTGCTTTAGCTTTTTTCATGCTAGCGATTGCCGGCAGTTGTATTAGCCTAAACGCTGCTTTGGATACTAAGATTCGCAATGGAAACAGCGCAGATCATAATGAAGCAAAGTTGGACAAGTTAGTAATTGAGGGGCCTGATAATGCCGTGAAATACATCGATCGTTTCAAAGCAATTGCTGTTGCTGAAATGAAACGAACGGGAGTGCCTGCCAGTATAAAACTCGCTCAAGGCATTTTAGAATCGGGATATGGCAGCAGTGAGCTGGCCAAAAAGGCTAATAACCATTTTGGGATGAAATGCGGCAGCCAGTGGAACGGCAAATCTTATAAACATCAGGGCTCCTGTTATCGTGCCTACCCCAGTGCCGAAATATGCTACAAAGAACATTCCGAATTTCTGAAAAGAAAGCATTACGAGGGCTTGTTCAAACTTAAAAAGACTGATTATAAAGGCTGGGCCAAAGGCTTGCAAAAAGCAGGTTATGCCACTGACAAAAATTATCCCTCTAAATTAATAGAATTGATTGAACGATTTAAGCTCTACAAGTTTGATCAACTTGGATAAATATTCCATTTAACGCTTTTTTTTAACTTTCAATAAAAACTGAAAGCTATTTAATCTGTTCTTATTATAATGCACAAATAAATTCATAAATTTGCAAGAATTTTAAAAGAGCTTATAATGAATCATAACAGTATAGAAACAGTGTTGTTAGACAAGAATCTTGACGCTGATCTCAAAGGAATAGCAAAGAAGGTATCGCTCAATGAACGAATCAGCGATGCAGACTGTAACCATCTTTTTGACAAGGCACCTTTAGGCTATTTAGGCGTGCTGGCAAATTATATCAGAGAAAGGAAAAACGGCAATAACACTTATTTTAACCGCAATTTTCATGTTGAGCCGACCAATATTTGTGTTTACACCTGCACCTTTTGCGCTTATTCGAGACTAATTAAACAAAGAGAGGAAGGATGGGAATTGAGTATAGAGCAGATTTTTGACAATATCAAAAAATACGATGGTATTCCGGTAACTGAAGTTCACATCACCGGAGGAGTTGTTCCGAAGCAGGATTTTGCATTTTATACCGAACTTTTTAGAAAAATAAAGTCTCATCGTCCCGATTTACATATCAAGGCACTCACCCCTGTTGAGTACCATTATATCTTCAAAAAGGCTAAGCTAAGTTATGAAGAAGGCATGCGTAGCATGATTGAAGCAGGCTTAGATTCTATGCCGGGGGGCGGTGCTGAAATTTTTTATCCCGAAATCAGAGATCAAATTGCAGGAGGAAAATGCAGCGCTGAACAATGGCTAGAATTGCATGAGATTTTTCATAAAATGGGCAAAAGGTCAAATGCTACCATGCTTTATGGACATATCGAATCTTATTGGCATCGTGTTGACCACCTTAGACAATTACGTGAGCTGCAAGACAAAACTGGCGGATTTCAAACATTTATTCCGCTGAAATTCAGAAATAAAAACAATCAGCTCTCTCATGTTCCGGAGGTTAGCGCAATTGAGGACCTAAGGAATTATGCCATCAGCAGAATATATCTCGATAATTTTGATCACATAAAGGCTTATTGGCCTATGATTGGAAGAACCCTTGCACAGCTCTCAATGGCTTTTGGTGTGGATGACATTGATGGCACTATTGATGACAGTACAAAAATTTACTCGATGGCTGGCGCTGAAGAACAAAGTCCGACCCTTAGTACCGAAGAATTGGTAAACATGATAAAATCTGTAGGCAGAAGGCCCATTGAGCGAGATACTCTCTACAATGAAATTCGTGATTATCAGGATTATGATTTCAGTAATGATAAAAAAATCGGCTTTCTTGAACTACCTGTGATTCAATAATTGAAAAATATCGACCTTAACACTGATGATATTTAACACTGATAGTAAATCTTAAAAAGATTATAAAGCTTAAAATTTGCTGCTTTAATCGAAAGCAATGGATAAAAAAATTAAAATATCGGCCGTTTCCTACTTAAACTCAAAGCCCTTTTTGTACGGTCTTTTCAGAAATGATTTTGACAAGACTTTTAGTTTGGCACTTGATTATCCTTCAGAATGCGCAAGAAAACTAATAAATCATGAGGTAGATTTGGGCCTTGTACCCGTTGCAGTAATACCAGAAATTGAAAATGCTCAAATTATTTCTGAATTCTGTATTGGAGCAGATGGACCTGTAAAAACTGTCAGCATTTATGCTGAATTACCCCTTGAGGAAATCAAAGAAATATATTTGGATTATCAATCAAGAACCTCTGTTCAACTGCTCAAGGTTTTGCTAAAAAAACACTGGATGCTTAGTCCAAAACTGATCGATGCACCAAAAGATTACATCAACAAAATTAAACAAAACACAGCTGCTCTGGTCATTGGCGACCGTACGATTGGACTAGAACAAAGGTTTCCCTATGTTTATGATCTATCTGAAGCCTGGAAAAAATACAGCGGGATGCCATTTGTATTTGCTGCCTGGGTAAGCAATGGCAGCTTGCCACAAGAATTTGTTCATAATTTCAATGCCTGCCTTAAAGATGGGGTTTCGAGAATTGAGCAGGTAGCTCAATTGTTTCAATCTTCACATCTCAATTTTGACGTATTTGAATATTATAGTAAATTCATCTCTTATGAGCTCAATAGTCAGAAAACCGAGGGCATGGATAGATTTTTGTCGGAAGCAAAGGAACTTGATAGCTGATTTAACAGCTTTGCAAGCACTATTTAATTTTATTATTATCATAAAAAAGCACCGAAGTTATTG
>JBILRK010000461.1:0-2869 GCA_044372705.1 Saprospira sp.
CAAAACAAAGCAGGCGACAACCCTGTTCCAGACCTCCATGCCCTTAAGGCATCACTACAAGAGTTGAAAAAAAGATTTTTAAATACCGAAAACGCTGAAAATAAATTTGCCACACAGAACAAAGAATATGTTTTAAATCTACTAAAGACTTTATCACTTTAGAACAATAAAATTTTAGCCTCCTTCAGGGAGGCTTTTTTTTCTAGATGGATTAAAGAAATCCTAAAAAATAAAATTGGGGACTCCTAAACAGGAGTCCCCAATTTTATTTTATGATGTCAGTTGATATCAATCTATCTTTATTATCTGTTTACTGATTAGATTGTTCATTTGCTGCACACTTAAGAAATAATTGCCAGCTGGAACTGTACCGCCATTTTCTCCTTTGCCGTCCCATTCGGTTAGATATTCACCACTAGCCAATGTTTCAGAAACTAATTCTTTTACCAAATTACCTTTAATGTCGAAAATTCTGACAATTGTTTTGCCCTCATTAGGTACTTTATAATTTACAATAAGCGTACTGCTGAAAGGGTTGGGGTAAACCTGGGCTGAAAGGTCTGAAGATACATTATCTACGCGGATATTGGCTACTGTCAGGTCTGGAGTATTGAGTCTTACATCGGTGTAGATATGATATTCACCAGCTTCAAGCGGAATGGCGGCATTAACATCATTTACAAAGATGCTGTCGCCTGTCATATAATCGTACCACATGCCTGTGTGTTGAAAACCTGGAGACATTCCGTTCAAATCGGTCACGTCAAAATTACCTATAACTGTAACATTCATGCTAGGGTCTGTAACCCAAAGGCGTTTGCCATAGCCCCAGGTATCCATGTCGTAATTAGCGGTTCTGAATGCTGGATTGTTCGTCTTGAGTTTAATCATTGCAGCATAGGCCTTGTAAAGCCTCAGTCTGTTTGCCTGCTGTAAATAATTCCAGCGGATTGGTTTTGAATTGGTGCGACCATTGAAATTGATGGAATAATCATAGCCCAATTCGCCAAACTGCCAGATCATTTTAGGGCCTGGAACAGTAAATAAGAATGCTGCGCAGGTTTCCATGCGTTTCAGGGCAGTGGCTTCATCTCTTACATTATATAAGGTGTCGCCATTGCTAATCATCATATTACCATATTCTTTGCATTCGTACATCAAACGCTCCTCGTCGTGACTTTCCATATAGCCTACCAGATGTTGATAAGGCCATCCACGGTGTTTCGACGATACTGCCCATTTGAAATCAGAACCATTCTGATAGCCCATAGCGGCTTCCTTGTACTGATGATTGGCATTTCCCCAAAGTAGGAAACCATGATTGGCCAATTCCAGTTCTTCGTCATTGCTGGCAAAATGTTCCAAAATCATATAGCAATTAGGGTCGAAAGAGCGAACCTGATTGAACATGCGTTTTAGCCAATACACTCTGTCTGCGTCATAACCTCCCCACAGGCCCAAATTATTGGGATAACTGTACACATTGCTGAATCCTTTAGAAAGGTCATATCGGAAACCGTCAATCTTATATTCTGTCAACCAAAAATAATTGCACCTGTCAATAAAGTACTGAGTTTCTAAACTAGAGTGGTCAAAGTCGTTATAATAGCCGTATGGATGTGGTATGTAACTATTGAACCAGGGATTGTCATTGGTAGGTTTATTGGAATTTTTATCCATATAAAGCCTGGCCATAGTATTTTGCCCAAAGGCATGGTTGTAAACAATATCGAGCACAACTGCAATTCCTCTACGGTGACATTCATCAATGAATGCCTTCAGGTCATCTTTTGGACCATAATATTTGTCTGGTGCAAAATAGAATGCAGGATTATATCCCCAGCTTTCATTGTTGTCAAACTCATTTACCGGCATCAGTTCAATGACATTAACACCAAGGTTTTGAAGATAGTCTAGGGTATCGATTAGTGTTGCATAATCGTGACGTAGTACAAAATCATGCAGCCACATTTCATAAATTACCAAATCCTGACTGAAGGGTCTGCTAAAATTATTGGAATGCTGCCAGTTGTAGGGAGTTTGTGCAGTTTGTAAAACCGACACCATCCCATTTGTTTTACCGGTAGGATAATCAATCAGACCAGGATAAGTAAAGAAGAAGATATTGGCATCGTTGAATTCATCCAGATATTTTTCTGCCCAAGGGTCGGCAATGACAACATCTTGGTCAACCACATATTGGAAACGGTACTCCTGTTGAGGGGTGAGTCCGCTTATTTCAACCCATAATGCAGTCCCATCTAAAGTCTGGCGCATCTGATAAGCAGGATCAATCTGCCAGTCGTTGAAGTCTCCAATTACATAGGCAAAGTTCTTTCCCGGAGCAAAAAGCTGTAATAGTACGGTACTGTCATTTACATAGTTGATACCATTCAATGATGCAAAGGGAGGGTTTTGCTGTGTTGTTGCCTGATTTACCACATAAGAAATCGAGTCTGTAATCGTCGTTGAGCCTGAAACTGCCACAAAACGAAGCCAATGTTTGCCTGGGCTGCTTGCATTTATATTGGTATTTAAGACAGTTGCATTGCTGACCTGGTTGATCTGTACATTATCCAGAAATAGCGTGATGGTAGCACTGCGGTTGCTTAAAATCTGAACGGGCACAGCTGCATTCAGATCAACACGCCATGCTGTAGTAAGCGGTTTGAAAAAGAATGCGTCGAAATTGGACGTTTTGAAGATTGGGATAAAAACATCAGAGCCGTCGGCATTTTTACCTACTGCAGTGCCATTTAAATTCCTGAATACAAAAGCAAGCGCATTGTAATCAAAATTGGAATTGGTACCGTAAAAGGAATTGGGCTTGATTTTAACCCTGTGCAGATTATTTCCTAGCGGAGTCATT